>NZ_JBSHDU010000009.1:0-98351 GCF_053616475.1 Streptomyces sp. NPDC055815
GTTCACCGCTGTCCCGGAGCGCCTACCGAGCGGTGTACCCGAAGGCCACACCGTTGGCCGGCAGGCCGCCCGAGCCGGGCTTGTACGTGGTCACGGGAGCGACCGTGCCGCCCTGGGTCACGTTGGACATCGGCAGCGCGTACAGCGCGCCGGCGGCGTTGGGCCCGAACGGCATCCCCACGTACAGCTTGGTCGCGGTGAAGTGGATGCTCCTGCCGAGCTCCTGGTTGGCGCCGGGCGTGCCGGGGATCCCGTCGCCGTCGCCCGCCTCGATCCAGCGGTCGTTCAGACCGGCCGAGCCGGCCATGGAGAACGTGTGGACCGCGCCCGCCTTGGTCGCGGTGCCGATGGCCTCGCCGGGCGTACCGACCGCGAGGCGCATGGAGGCGATGGTGCTCACCGCGTTCGGCGCGGTGTTGACGGCGGTCAGCGTCTCGCCCATGCGGTCACCGGTCTCGGAGGTGCCGGAGACCTCGTCGTCCGCGGTGCCCTGCTTGAGCTCGCGCAGATAGCTCCAGGTGCCGTCGGGCTTGATCCGGATCTGCACCACACGGCCCGCGTTCAGCCGGTTCTCGGTGCCCACGACCACGCCTTCACCGGGCGAACCGATGGCGAGGATCGAGTCGGTGGGGGCGGAGGACCCCATGGGCCGGTACGGGGCGATGGCGACCGCGAAGCCGAACTGGTCGCCGGCCTCGGCGTCTCCGGAGATCGCCGCGCTGTCCTGGTCGAGCCCGGCCAGGGGAAGCGGTCGGCCCTCGGGGTCGAAGGCGTTGGCGTCGAAGAGGGCGACACCGCCCGCCTTCGCCTTGGTGCCGATGGCCTCGTTGGGGGAGCCGATGGCGAGGTAGTTCTGGTCGGCGGCCAGGGAGTAGCCGAAGTTGTCGTCCTTCTCGGGGTCACCGGGGACGCCGGGCTTGTCCTGGTGGATCGTCAGGCTCGTGGTGCCGTGGACGTAGAAGACGGTGCCCGCGTTGGTGAGCGTGCTGATGGCCTCGCCGGGCGTGCCGATCAGCAGGTACGGCCGGCCGGCGTCGTTGACGGCGGCCGCGAGCGAGTGCCCCATCCGGTCGTTCGCCTCGGCGGTCGAGGCGGCGATCCCGCCGGTGCCCGCGCCCTGCTCGAAGTGGGTGTCCTTGGTGGTGCCCGCTCCGAGGCCGCCGGCGGCGCCGTAGAGGATGTCGACCATGCCGGCGTTGGTGGCGGTGCCGATGTCCTCGCTCGGGGTGCCGACCACCAGGTCGGTGAAGCCGTCCTTGTTCCAGTCGATGGTGGCGAGGGTCTCGCCGAAGTAGTCGTCCGCCTCGGAGCCGCCGGGCACCCAGTCCAGGTCCTGGCTGATCTCCGCGGTGCCCTTGCCGCCGCCGTACACGATGCGGATCAGACCGGCCCTGGCGTCGGTGCCGACAGTGGCCTGGGTGTCGGAGATCGCGATGTCCTCGGCACCGTCGCCGTTGAAGTCGGTCATGCCGACGGGCTGGGGGGTGCTGCCGCCGCCGCCGAGCGCCGCGCCGATGTCGATGCGGGGAGTGGTGGCGCCCGTGTAGATGATGGGCCGGCCGCTGCTCTTCAGGAGGGCCACGAGGTCCGCGACGCTCTTGGTGGGGTAGGCCTGCCTGAGCACGGCGAGGGCGCCCGCCACGTGCGGCGCCGCCATCGAAGTGCCGTTCTTGGAAGCGTAGTTGCCGCCGGGGACCGAGGAGACGATGCTCGTGCCGGGGGCGAACACGTCGAGCAGCGGGCCGCGGTTGGTGAAGGAGGACAGCTCGTCGTCATCGGTGGTGGAGCCGACCGTGACGGCGGAGGAGATGCAGCCGGGGACGCTGACCGCGTCGGTGTAGCCGTTGTTGCCGGCCGCGATCACGGTGGCGACACCGGCGGCGAGCAGGTTGTCGATCGCGGCCTTGCGCGCGTCGCTCTCGCAGGCGGCGGTGTAGTGGCCGCCGCCGAGGCTGAGGTTGGCCGCGATGATCGGCGTGCCGGCCTGCTTGAGCTTCAGCACCTGCTCAAGGGCGGCCAGTTGGGCGCTGGGGAAACTGCCGATGCACGGCACTTCGCCGCCGCAGGCGTCGGCGGTGTTGAACTGGGAGAACACCTGGATGGCGACGATGTCGGCGCCGGGGGCGACTCCGGTCTTCGGGGATCCGACGGAGCCCGTGCCCTTGCCCGCGGCGATGCCGGCGACATGGGTTCCGTGGTCGCAGGCGTTCAGGGTCGCGCACGGTCCGGACGCGGAGTCGGCGGAGCCGGGCCCCTCCTGCTGCGCGGCGCCGTTGGGGCAGAGGCTGGTGGCGCCCAGGTCGGGATCGATCGGCGAGAAGCAGGCCTCGGCCTTGACCCGGCCGCCCAGGAACGGATGGTGGGTGTCGACACCGCTGTCCAGCACGGCGACGGCGGTGCCGGCGCCGGTCTTGCCCGCCTTGGCGGCCTCGTCGCCGCCGATGAGCGGGACGCTCTCGTCGAGGGTCGCCTTCTCGGGCTTGTCCTCGGTGACACTGACCACCCCCGGCTGGGCGGCGAGCTGGTCGAGGCCCGCTCGGTCCACCTTGAGGGTGACCACCGGCAGGGCGTCGAAGCTCTGCTTCGTCTCACCGGCGGCGGCCGCTTCGGGAATGTCGGTACGGCTCTGGGTGAGCACGTTGACGCGGACGGTGGCGCCGCCGGCGGTCATGTCGTACAGCGGCGGGTCGACGACCTCGCCCGCGACCGCGGCCGTGGCCGCGCCGGTGGTGCTCGTCGGTGCGGCGGCCTGGGCCGGTATCGCACCCAGGGTCGTGGTCATCGCGGCGGCGACGACCGTGGCCCAGATCGTTTTCTTCATGGCGCCTCGGGGAGCAGGGGGCCCGGCGCGGCCCGTGGAGGGACGCGCGCGGCCGGGTCCGTGGAGATGGGGGGAAGGGATCGGGTGCGAAGGGGCCGGGTGGCGATGTCGCGCCACCCGGCCCGTGTCCGCCCGAAGGCCCGATCCGTCAGGAGCTCGGGCCGGGGGACGTCAGAGGTCCCCGCCCGGGATCAGGTCGCGTTCGCGCCGTTCTTGGCCCGGCCGAAGACCGTCACCGCGGCGTAGTACGTGTTGGCGAGGGAACGGCAGGTGCTCTTCCAGAAGTAGGCGGAGCAGGTCTTGCTGTAGAGCGTGCTGTAGAAGACGGCGTCCACGGCAAGGCCCTTGTTGCGCGACAGGTAGTACTTGTAGCCCTTGTACGTGTTGCCGATCAGGCCGTAGCCGTAGTCGTGCATGTCGCAGGCGGGGATGAAGTTGTAGCCGAGCGGCTTGTCGGGCGCCGTGGTGCAGTGGTCGTGGTTGATGCCGCGCACCCAGTAACCGGTCGGGGTCTTCTTCCACTTGGGCGAGTGCCAGCCGTAGTGCGCCACCTTGGCCGAGCAGCCGGACTTCCAGTAGTACAGCCAGTGCCGCGCCCAGCTGCACTTCGACGGGTACGACGTCGGGTCGGTGATCTCACCGCCGGGGAAGTCCGTGGCGGGCGGCGGGTCGGTGACGCCGGTGGTGTCGTCCGGAGCGTCACCCTCGACCGGCACGCCGGGGGTCGGGACGGCCTCGCCGTCGACGGTGGCGGTCGGGGCCGCGGAGTCGCCCGCGAAGCTCAGGTCCCAACTGCCGCTGCTCGGCGAGCTGATGTCGGTGAGGCGGTTGACGCCGTCGTACGTGTAGGTGGCCTGCGGCTCGGCGGCCTCGCTCGGGTTGGTCACCGTACGCAGCAGACCGGAGGAGTCGTAGGCGTACCGGGCGAGGGTCTGCGTGGTGGCGCCCTCGGTGACGCTGATCTGCTTGACGCGGCCCGTGTAGTCGCCGAAGGAGGTGCCGGCGGCCGTGGTCGAGTCCGCGTAGGTGACCGCGGTGGCCGTCGCGAGCCGCTCGCCCGCGGCGGGGGTCGAGACCTTGAACACCCGGCCCTTGCTGTCGTACTGGACCGTGGTGGCGAAGGTGTTGTTGCCGACGCTGGTGACCCGCCACTTGTCGGTGCCGGTGGCGGCCTGCTGCCACTTGTAGGTGGGCTTGAGGTCCGCGGCCGGGATGGGGTTTCCGGCGGCGTCGGTGAAGGTGTCGTCGCCCGCCGCGACGGCGGAGAGGTCCACGCCGAGCACCTCGACCATGGTGGTCACCAGGGTGCCGGTGGCGTCGTTCCACTTGGAGGTCGCCGTCACCTCGGACCCGTCGGCGGTCGCGTACTTCTTGACGCCGCCGCCGTCCGGGTAGTCGATGCTCGACTTGAGCGCGTACGTGATCTTCTCGTCGACACCGAGGTCGGTGACGACGATGGTGTCGCCCTGCTGCTCCAGCTTCCGGTTGAGCTGGCCACCGACGAACTCGGCCTCCCAGTTGGGACCGAAGACGCCCATCTCGGGGCGGGTGGCGGGAGCGGACTCGGGCTTGGCGAGGCTGCCGTCGGGCTGCGCGGCGACGGTGTGGCGCCGGCCTATGAGGGCGACGTCCACGTCGTTCTCGGCGACCTGGAAGGTCTTGTCCGCGGTCGAGTACTGACCGGGACCGATCGTGGACAGCGTGCCTTCCGCAAGCGGCTGGTCCGGGACCTCCGCCGTGGTGGCACTCGCCTGCTCGGCGGTCGTCAGTGCCATGGACTGCTGCGGCATCAGTAGCGCGAGTGAGAGCGCAGTGATGGCAGGAAGCGCGATTTTGCGCACGAGTTGCCCCCCTGGTGTGGTGCTCGGCTGGTGATTGCTGCGGACCCTAGGCGGCTCTTGATCAACTTCACAAGGCTGTCTCACCGGGGGGCGACGACGCCGTTTGCTTGCACCTGCGAACGCTCCGCAAATGCCACTCGCGTGTCCGGACGCGATTGAGTACGCGTACTCATGTGGCGTGCGGGGCAACGCCACAGACTGTGCGCATGACCGAAATCCCAGCTCAGGGCCGCTTGTTCATCCGCCGACGACACAGCCTCTCGGCAACTGCCGTAGTTCTTTTGGCACTTGTCGGCTGCGGAGCCCAGCAGCAGGCGGCCACGGGCGTACGGGACGGCTCCCCCGCCGACACCGCGGCCGACAGGGCGTTCACCGCGATGCTCGACGACGTGGCGCGGTCATGCCCCGAGCCCGGACCCGTGGAGAAGCCCCCGGGCGACGCGGCCGCGCCCGCCCCCACGGCGGGTCCGGAAGTCGAGCTGAACGCTCGCGACTGGTGCGCGAGCGCGCTGCACGAGGAGCGCATCACCCGGGAGGTCCGGAAGCCGGCGGACCCCACCCCGGACAAGGTCAGGAAGATCCTGAACGGCCTCGGCTACATCGACGCACGCATCCACGGACTCCGGCAGTCGGGCACGGCCACGACGTTCACTCTCGACCTGCGCGACAAGGGCGGCCGTCTCTGCGTCAACGGCTCGGCAGAAGGCGACAGGACCCTCGTCGAGGCGTGCGTGGCACCCGAGAAGGGCCCGTTCTCCCCTGCAAAGTAAGCGTTCCGATCTTCGAGCTCGTGTGACCCAAGTCACCTTGTGATCACTGCGCCGGGTGACCTACCGATCCTGCCCTGTCATGGCAAAACGGACCAGAGAGGGATGAACCTGCTCTCTTTCGAAGAGTTCGGGGGGTGTCACCATTTCACGGTGCGTCGTACGGCCAAGTGCTCTACGTGGTTGCATACGTAACTTCATTGCCCCTCAGCGCTCCGGACGGTAGGTCGCGATGATCACTCCGCTGCTGGTCGGCCGGGCGCTCACGAGTTCCAGCTTCTTCAGGGCGGCGTCGTCGGCGAACAGCTTCTTGCGCCCCTCCCCGGCCACCACCGGGTGGATCAGCAGGACCAGTTCGTCGAGGAGGTCCTGCTCCAGCAGGGAGCGCACCAGCGTCGGGCTGCCCGCGACGGTGATGTTCTTGCCCTCGCCCGCCTTGAGCCCCTCGATCGTGGCCGCCGGGTCGCCGCTGACGAGCGTGCTGTTCTCCCAGTCGTCGACGCTGTCCAGCGTGGAGGAGAAGACGTACTTGGGCGATTCGTTGATCCACTGGGCGAAGCCGACGTCCTCCCCGCTGGTCACCGTCGGCCAGTACCCGGCCCACTCGGTGAACGTCACCCGGCCCAGCAGGATCGTGTCGGCCGTCTCCAGCGTCTCCGCCAGTGCGGCGCCCATCTCCTCGTCGAAGGCGAACTGCCACTCGTTCGGCGACTGGGCGACACCGTCGAGCGAGACGAACAGACCGGAAACGACCTTGCGCATGATTCCTCCTGATGTGTACGGGCTTGTCGCCACGTCAGGAAGGCTATGCGGACTCCACCCCCGAGGGCTTGTACAGAAGCGACAGCGGCTCCGCCGTGTCCGGGGCGCTCAGCCGAGTGGCGGTGCGGCCGATGTACCGGGTCAAGGACCGCGCCAGGTGCGGCTGGTCGAAGTACCCGAGCCGGTGGACGACGTCCTGCGCCGCAACGCCCCCCTGGATCAGCAGCGCCGCCTCACGGGCACGGTGGATCTGCCGTATCGCGCCCCGGGTGAGGCCGGTCGCGGCGACGAATCGCCGCTGGAGGGTGCGTGCGGAGACGTCGGGAGCGGCCCCGCCGAGCACGGCGGGCACGATCGGGTCGCGGTCCACGATGCCCTCGCGCACCAGGCGCCGTACGAACACCTCGGCGTTGTCGTAGTCGGGCACGTGCCACGCCGAGCCCTTCAGCCACACGGACCGCCGCGTCACGTCGGGGAGCTCCGCGCCGCCGCCGACGAGCCGGCTGATCGGAACATGCGGCATCGAGGTGCCGAGGGCGAAGCTGATGCCGAAGAACGTGGCGTCCTTCGGGACGGGTGCCGGGCAGGCCTCGGGCTCCGGGCCCAGCACCGCGGCCTGCACCCGGCCGTCGTGCTCCCAGAAGACGAGCTCCCAGTGCGCCGACGCGATCGACGTCATCCGCCCCACGTCATCGCTTCGGCTGCGCCAGACCCGCTCGATGTACGGCAGCTCGGACGGACGGCTCTCGATCTCCAGCCCCAACCGGATCAACTCCTGGCATCGGTCGTCTTCATACGGGGCAGGGTCTGGGTGACGCGCCACAGGCGGCGGGGAAGGTCGCCCTCCTCGAAGGTGTGGAGTTCGTCCAGGGTCCAGCCCTCGGCGAGCGCGTCGACGAGCTCGCGGCCGAAGAAGTGGACCGCGAACCCGCCGTGCTCGAAGATGTCGTCGCCGTGCGCGGTGCCCGCGCCGTAGTGGGCGTCGCCGGTGTGCCGCACGGTGTAGACGAACACCCCGCCGGGCCGCAGGACTCGGCGGACCTCCCCGACCAGGGCCCGGATCTCCTGCGTCGACAGCGCCATGCACAGCAGCATGTGCGCGAACACCGCGTCCACCGACGCGTCCGGCAGCGGCAGGGGCTCGCGAACGTCGTGCACCGTGGTGGTCACCCGCGCGTCGACGCCCCGGGAGCGGGCGCGGGCGCGCAACTGCTCAAGCCCGACGGGGCTGAAGTCGGTCGCCCGCACCGTGAAGCCCTCGCGGGCGAAGTACAGCGCGTCCCTGCCGTGACCGGCCCCCAGCTCCAGCACGTCCCGGGCCCCCGCCGCCCGGAACACGCGGGCGGCGTGGACCGCGGGCGCGGACGGTTCCTCGCCGTACATGCCCGGGTGGGCGGCGTACGTGTCCTGCCAGTGCCGCCGCTGGGCCTCGGCCAGCTCCTGCTCGTCCGCCACGGTGTTCCCTTCCGGCTGTGCTCCCCGCCCAGCCTAGACATGCGGCGCTAGAGTCCGATGTCGCGGCGGTTCATGTCGTCGAGCGACTCCCGGCGTACGAGCGTGCGCGCGGTGCCGTCCTTCACGGCGACGACGGGCGGGCGGCCGACCAGGTTGTAGCCGGAGGCCATGGACAGGTGATACGCCCCGGCCACGGGGACGGCCAGGAGGTCTCCCGGGTGGACGTCCCCGGGGAGAGGAACGTCCTCCGCCAGCACGTCTCCCGCCTCGCAGTGGCGGCCGACGACGGTGACGAGCCGGGGCTCCGCCGTGGAGTGCCGGCTGATCAGGCGGGGCGAGTAGCGGACGCCGTAGAGGGCGGGCCGGGGGTTGTCGCTCATGCCGCCGTCGACGGCGACGAAGGTGTGCGTTCCGGTGCGCTTGACGGCGAGGACCCGGTAGACGCAGACACCTGCGGGTCCGACGACCGCACGGCCCGGCTCGATCGTGAGCCGGGGCACGGGCAGCTTCACCTCGGCGCAGCCGTCCCGCAGTTCGGCCCGGACGCGCGCCGCGAGCTGCGGCACGTCGAGGCTCTCCTCGCCGGGCCGGTAGGCGATGCCGTGCCCGCCGCCGATGTTCAGCTGGGGCAGCTCCACGCCGTGCTGCTCCCTGACCCGTGCCATCAGGCCGACCATGCGGCGCACAGCGGCGACGTACGGCTTGACGGTGGTGATCTGCGAGCCGATGTGGCAGTGCAGTCCGACGAGGTCCAGCCGGGGCTGGTCGAGCACCCGGGCGACCGCGTGCTGCGCGGAGCCGTCGGTGACGGACAGGCCGAACTTCTGGTCCTCGGTACCGGTCCGCACCTTGGCGTGCCCGCCGGCCGCGATGCCGGGTACGACGCGCAGCATCACCTGCTGACGCGAGCCGTGCGGCACGATCGCGGCGAGGCGCGCGATCTCCGAGGCGCTGTCGACGACGATCCGCCCGACGCCAAGACGCACGGCGGTGTCCAGGTCCTCGGGACTCTTGGCGTTGCCGTGGAGGACGATCTTCTCGGGCGGGAAGCCCGTGGTGACGGCGAGAACGAGCTCGCCGGCCGAGCACACATCGAGGCCGAGGCCCTCTTCCCGCACCCAGTGGGCCATGGCTCGGCACAGGAACGCCTTCGCGGCGTAGACGACATCGGCTTCGGGGAACGCCGTGCGGTACGTCCGGCAGCGCTCCCTGACCTCGTCCTCGTCCAGTACGTAGACGGGGGTGCCGAACCGGCCCGCGGTCTCGGCCAGTGACACACCGGCGACGGTGACGTCCCCGCTGTGCTCGGGGCGGGTGGAACGCGGCCAGATCGACAGTCCGTCGGCCGTGTCGGACGCGGGTGACGGCACCTGGGGCAACGAAAGGGACAGGGACACGACGTCTCCTCAGCCGATACCGGCGCCCGGCCGGGCGGCCGGGCGTGCTCCGAGAGGAAGCTATGCCCGCCGGGCGCGGCTCCGGGCCCGTCACTGACGCGCGCTTGACGCCCTTGCCCGGACCCGTAACGCGCTCCTGACGCCGCTCAGGGGCGACGGACGGGGGGCCGCCGGCCCTGGTCGGCATCGGCGCGTGCGCCCGCCGACTACGCCTCGGTCTTCGGCCGGTAGGTGCACACGTGCACTCCGGTGCCGGTGACGACCGTGGAGACCAGATCGAACGCGCGGAGGTGGCCGTCGGCCGGGTAGATCGTCTTCCCGCCGCCGACGAGCACCGGCAGGATCATGAGCCGGAGCTCGTCGACGAGCCCCTCGGCCAGCAGGGTTCGCGCGAGGGACGCGCTGCCCATGACCACCAGGTCGCGGCCTTCCGCCTCGCGCAGCTTCCTGATCTGGTCCACGGCCTGGTCGCCGGGGATGCGCGTGGTGTTGTTCCAGGTCAGCTCGTCCTCGCCGAGGGTGCTGGACACGACGTACTTGGTGACGCTGTTCATGTTGTCGGCGAACGGGTCGCCGGCCCGGCCCGGCCACGCAGCGGCCATGGTCTGCCAGGTGCGGCGGCCGAACAGCAGGGCGTCGGTGCCGGTCTGCCACTCGGCCAGCGCGCCGCCCATCACCTCCGGGTCGAAGAACGGGTGGGTCCAGCCACCGTGGGCGAAGCCGCCGTCGGTGTCCTCGTCCGGGTGCCCGGGGGCCTGAACAACACCGTCCAGGCTGATGAACTGACTGATCGCAATGCGCATGCGGATGTCTCGCTTCTTCCTGATCCGTGGGGTGCAGAGGGTGCCGCTGGAATCCCGGTCGTTCGCGACGAGAGAAAGCTATGTTGCGTTCAGGGGTCCGGCAACCGACGCATGACCCAATCCCCTTATACGCGCAGGCCAGTTGGGGAAATTCATTGCAATCATCCTGCAGCTGAACGCAAGGGTGGTCGTCGATCCGTTGCAATGACCTGAGCGTGAACGCGCGACACGACCTGCACATGGTGCACAGGTGGCACGTTTTGCCATTCGCCGTCGGTGGGGCGGGATCCAGCCATGTCGCGTTCATATGACGTTCGCCCCGGCCGCCCAGTGTCACGGCCATGAACAAGGCACTCCTCTCGGCGACGGCCGTCGCCGCCGCCCTCACCGTCACCACCGTCGCCCCCGCTTCGGCGCTGGACCTTCCCGACCAGGCCTTCCAGCACCGATCCGGTCAGGCCATCCCGTTCACCGCGGCCACCGTCACCTCCGGCGCCGACGGCTCCTTCACGCTCACCTGGTCGGCGGAAGGCGTCCGGCGCGTGGAGATCCGCGCGAACGGCAAGGTCGTCGCGAGGGGCGGCGCCACCGGCCGCGCCGTGGTCACCGGGCTGCCCGCCGCGGACCGTCAGTGGTTCTGGTTCGAGGCCGACCACGGCCAGGGTCTGCGCCTCGCCGACCGCCTCGTCCAGCTGTCCGGAACCGTCAATCTCCGTGACGTGGGCGGCTACCGCACCGAGGACGGCCAGTGGGTCAGGATGGGCGAGGTCTACCGCTCCGACGCCCTCGACAAGCTCAGCCCCGAGGACCAGGCCAAGCTCCAGCGCCTGCGCGTCAGAACCGTCTTCGACCTGCGCACGCAGGACGAGCGCGCCAAGGCCCCCGACCGCGTCCCGGCCGGAGCCGAGTACGTCGTCGCCGACGTCTTCGCGGGCTCCGGCGCCTTCCAGGCCATGCCGAAGACGCCGGCCGAGGCCGAGCAGATGATGATCGACGCCGAGAAGGCGATGGTCAGCGGCGACGGGGGCAGGAAGGCGTACACCCAGGTCTTCGACGGCATCCGTGAGGACGACGCGCGCTCCGTGCTCTTCCACTGCACGGCCGGCAAGGACCGCACCGGCTGGTCCGACGCCGCCCTGCTCACGGCCCTCGGCGTGCCGCGGGACACCGTCATGGCCGACTACCTGGCCAGCAACACGTACCGCAAGGCCGCCAACGACGCCATCCTCGGTCACCTCCCGCCCCAGCAGGCCGCCGTCTACAAGCCGCTGCTCGACGTCCGCCCCGAGTACCTCAACTCCGGCTACGCCGAGGTCGAGGCGGCGTACGGCACCTTCGACCGCTACCTGAGCGACGGCCTCGGCATCGACCACCGCGAACTGAAGCGCCTCAAGAAGGACCTCCTCATCGGCTGACCCGGGACGAGGCCCGACCGCCGTTCACCAGGTCGGGGACCGTCTGGCGGGCCGTTCCGCCGGACGTCGTCACCGATTCCCGATCGCCGTTTGCCGGGCCGGATCCGGGAAAGCCGGACCCATGTGGACGAAGTGGAAACCGCACTACGCACCGTCGTGATCAGCGGGGTCGGCGGGGGCGGCGGCGGTGTCGGCCGGGCCTGCGCGGTGGCGTTCGCCGCCCGTGGTGCGGGACGTCGGCGCGCACGGTCGCTTCGACGGCCGGGCCCGCCGCCGCAGCCGTCAGCAACCCGCCGCGCACGCTCTCGGCGCGCTGGCCGCGGCTTTCTCACGCAGATGGGGGCCACGCGCCGAACGAAAGCGGGACAGGAAGGTGTGACCATGCCGTACGAACACACCAGGATGACCGCGCAGGAAGGCGGGGCCCCGCTGGTCATGGGCACCGTTCCCGTGCCGCCGGACCCCGACACCACGCCCGTGCCCCCGCCCGAACCACCGCGACCGCCCGGCCCGCCCGGTCCCGTCGAGCCGCCGGTGCCCCCCGAACCGCCGGCACCGCCGGGTAAGCCCACCCCGCCCACCGAGCCGCCTGCCCCCGGGCCCGGGACTCCGGAGCCCGGCGATCCCCGCCCGCCGGAACCGCCCGACTGACGTTCCCGCGGGCTGTGGCTGGACCGGGCGGGTGACCCTGAACCGCGCCGCCCGGACCGGCAGGTCCGCGGTGTGGCCGTACTGGCGGCCGCCCTGGGCACCGATCCGGCGGCCGGGACGGTGCGGCGCATCCGTCTCAGTGGGGTCATGCCCGTGCGGGTACCCCGGTGAGGCGGGGGCACGGGCGCGCGAGTCGCATTCCGGTCGGCAGGCACAGGGGCGGCCGGGGTGCCCGATACGGGAACGGGCCGGCTCCGAGGAGCCGGCCCGTGCGCCGCGGCGCTGAGGGGTGCGGTCACCGCATGCCCGGTTCGTCGTCGGGCGGCAGCGACCAGGACCCGGTCTCCGGGGGCGTGCCCGTCGTTCCGGGCGACCGCACCGGCCCGGGCGGCTCCCGCATCGCCTCGGGGCCCTTGTGGGTCGTTCCCGTCCCCGTGGCGGTGCCGGCCTCGTCGGGACGGATCCGGCCGCGCCAGGCGCCGCTCGCGTCCCCGTGCTCCTCGATGAAGCCCTTGAAGCGCTTGAGGTCGCCCTTGACCCGGCGGTCGAGCATCCCGAGGGCGTCGGCGGCCTTCTCCACCATGCCGTCGGGCTCCACGTCCATGGCGAGCCGCACCCGGGTGTGCCCGTCGCCCAGGGGCTGGAAGCTGACGACGCCCATCTGCCGTACGTCGCCTCCCGTCGTGCGCCACGCGATGCGCTGGTCCGGGAGCTGGTCGACGATCTCGGTGTCGAACTCGCGCCGCACTCCGGCGATCTTGGTCCGCCAGTGGCAGTGCCGGTCGTCGATCTGCCGGACGTCCTCGACGCCCTCCATGAAGCTCGGGAACTCCTCGAACTGCGTCCACTGGTCGTACACGCTCCGCAGCGGTACGTCCACATCGATCGTCTGCTCCACCTTGCTCATGGTGTGGCCTCCTTCGGTGGCCGGGGGTGTTCCGTCGGACATTCCACCGCCGCGTCTACCCACGGTCGCGGCATACAGACGTCCCACTCGGCAACCGCCGCCCCGGTACCTTGATCCGCGCACGCACCGGCGGATCGAGGAGCACACATGCAGATTTCGACGCTCAGCCTCTGGGGGGCCGGGGCCTTCGGCGCGGTCATCGGCTGGATCGCCTACCGGACGCTGCGGCGCGCGGCCGGCGGGTCGCGGATCGCCGATCTCGTGACGATCATCGCGGCGTTGGGCGGCGGCGCGGTCGTGAACAACCAGTTCGCGGAGCCTGATCTCTTCGCCGCGTACGGCATCGGTCTGTTCGCCGGCTTCTTCGGCTACTTCGTGGCCGGTCTGCTCGTCGACCGGTCGGAGGCCAGGGCGAAGGCGCGGCTCCGGGCGGAGGCCACGGCGGAGCTCCCCGCGCGGGCGGAGGGCTCCGATTCCGTCCCGGCGCCGCGGGACGAGGCCGGTGCCGGCTCGTCCGCGTCCACCTCGACGTCCACGTGGATGGGCGAGGAGTGAGCGGCGCCGGCCCGGCCCGCGGTCAGGCGGTGCCGCGCAGGCGGAGTGCGGCGGAGCAGTACGCCGTGTAGGCGAGCCCCAGGACGTTGCCCTTGCGCAGGAGCCGCATCCGGACGCCGTGCAGGGCGGGGCCGACCTCCTGCCCGGCGAGGAGCGCCTCCCAGAAGAGTTCGGCGAACTCGCTCGCGAGCGCCTGGTCCACGGTGATCTCGGTGCCGATGACTCCGGAGGCGTGGAGTTCGGTGAAGGTGTCGACGAAGCCGAGCCAGGAGGCGGGGTCGCGGTCGGCGGTGTGGCAGCCGTTGAGGAAGACGAGGGGTGCGAGTTCGTCCCAGCGGTCCCATCCCTCGTCCACCGCCCAGGCCTTGAGGTCCTGCGGGAGGATCCGGTCCGTCCGGCCGATCTCCAGGACCGTGGCACTGGAGAACTCGCCGTCGGCGGCGCGCGGCCGGCGGCCGTGCCCGTAGAAGTACACGCAGTCGCCCGGGTCGCCGATGAAGGCCCGGCGGAGCGCCGCGCTGTAGTCGTAGACGTTCACCCACCGGAACCGTGAGCGCAGGGCGGCGATGTGACGGTCCGACAGCTGCCGGTCGAGGCGGTTGCCGCGGGCCACGGTGAGGACGGGTGCGGCGCCCTCGCGGCCCGCCGTGAGGCGCAGGCGCCGTCCGCGCGGGACGGACGGCGGATGCTCGATGAAGTGGCGATATCCCCAGAAGCCGTACGGGCAGAGGGTGTTGAGGGCGTGCCGGTCCTCCGCGGGGCAGGAGCGGGCCGTGGCGTCCCGTCGCATCCGGTCCCAGCCGGGGCCGCACGGTACGAGGGGTGCCCGGCTCTCCACGGGGATGTCGTACAACAGGCCCCAGGGGAAGACGAGGTACTGGTGTTCCTCGCGGCAGATCTGGATCTGGGCGGGTTCGCGCAGGACGCGCATCAGCGCCGCCCGCTCCGTCCGGTCGCGCGCGACCAGCTGGAAGAAGGACCAGCCGAGCCGGGCGAGCCTCGTCATGTCGTGGAGCAGGGCCTCGGGCGGCTTTCCGTTGTCCGGGTCGAGCAGGTTCTCCAGCCTGCGGTCCTCCCCCTCCCCCGTCCGTAAGGCGTGACAGTCGAGCAGGGCCGCGCGTGCCTTCTCCAGGACGTCGCGCACCTGGTGGTCGCCGAGCCAGAACGTGGCCACGGGACCGTGCTGCGAGGTGACGTCGACCGTCATCGTGCCGTCGCCGCCGCGGCCGATCCGTACGGCCGCGGTCCGTGCGGGCAGCTCGGCGAGGTCCGTGAACCCGGGCGCGAGGGTGTAGTCGACGACGGCGGTCGTCGCGCCGCCCACGCCTTCCCGGGCGGCGACGACGGCCGTCAGGGACGCCGACTGGAGCTGGTTGCCGCGGTACGCGACGTGCACCCGCATCCGCGCCGGGCCCCGCGCCTCGGGCGCGGTGAACGGGATGTGCAGGTACCGTCCCCGGTGCCACGGCTCGCAAGCGTGCCGCTCGCCGGGGCGGCACGGGCAGACCCAACTGCCGCCCTCCCGCGGCAGGAAGAGCGGGTGCGCGACCGCCGGGAGGACGAAGTCCTCGCTGAAGACGGTCACGTCCAGCCAGTCGCCCCGGCCTTCGTCGTCCGCGTGGGCGAGCGACTCTTCGGGGAAGGACCTGGCCTGTCCCGCGAGCAGGCTCTTCGGGTACAGGTCGCCGATGTCCACCCGGAGTTCGTACGGGCTCCCGGAGGCGAGGAAGCGGTCCTCGGGAACGACCTCGCGGGAGAGCGGCCACACGACCGCCAGATTGAGGAACCGTTCTTCCGTGGCCTGGGCGGGTTCGGGCGCCGGGGTCCGGGGCGTGCCTCCGGTGGCGTGCTCGGTCCACGGCGGGATCGCGGCGCCCCAGGAGTTCGCGAAGTCCGGGGCCTCGGGCCGGGGCCGGGGCCGGGACCTGCGCCAGAGCCGGAACTTGCTCTGCTTCCTGCGCTCGGCCCGGCGTATCGGCTCCGGTTCGGGCCGACGCTCGTCCACGTCCTCCGCGGCGGGGACGGGCGGTGGAGCGCTCTCGGCCGGGAAGCCGGCGGGAATGCCGCGCGGTACGGCGACCACCGGCCTGGAACGGAACATCAGCAGGGTCTCGAAGGCGCCCCGGAACGCCGCGCAGATCTCGTAGAACGCGAACGAGAAACCCGCCTCGTCCACGTCCGCGTCACGCAGCAGCAGCTCCCAGGCGCGCCGGGCCTCGTCCTCCAACTCCGGCCGGTGCCACAGCTCGGAGTCCCGCAGAGCGCGCAGCTCCGCCTCCAGCTCGCAGCGCGGGGGCCACGCGTACGCGTCGTCGTGCGGCACAGGTGTCGCCTCCATCGTTCCGGACCTGCCGATGGGGTCATTCTGGATCCCTCGCGAAGGAGGGGAACAACGGGCCCGGCTCCCGCCGTCTCAGGCGCTGTTGGCGTCCAGGAGGCGGCGGGTGCGGTCGCTGGCGCCGCTGAGGGTGAGGGGCACGCCGAGGCCCGCGCACATCCGGTGGGCGCGGGCGAGGGCGCTCAGGGTGGCGGGGCTGGGGTCGGCGGCCGGGACGGCGATGACGACCCGGGCGGGCCGGTGCTCCTGGACGAGGGCCTGGATCTGGAGGGCGGCCGCGGCGCGGTTCGTGACGTCCAGGTCCCGGTGGAGCGTCACGTGCAGGGCGTCGTGACGTACGGCGTGGCTGATGAGCAAGGCATCCCTCCGCACAGGAGACGAGGAAGGCCCACAGCGGGACGTCGGCGTGGGCGGTTCGTCCGAGGATGTCACGACTGGAGGCCAGGTGGTGTTCTCGTGGCGTTCACCGCGCGGAGTGTCTAGCCGGGCGGACCCCGAAGTTCACGTATATGAATCGCCGGGCTCACCTCCTAGGGTGGGAGAGGCCGGGGCGACCGGTCGACATTTCGAACGAGACCCTCACTCACCAGGCGGTTTCCATGACTCAGTTCGACCTGTCCGTCGACCGGCTCCGCACGTACCGCAGTGCGTCCGTGGAGCCCGAGGACTTCGACGCCTTCTGGACGAAGACCCTCGACGAGGCCCGTGCGCACGAGCTGGACGCGCGCTTCGAGCCCGTGGCGACGGGACTGGCCACGGTGGACGTCTTCGACGTGACCTTCGCGGGCTTCGGCGGGCAGCCGGTCAAGGGGTGGTTCGTCCTGCCGGCCGGGACGTCCGAACCCCTGCCCGTGGTGGTGGAGTTCCTCGGGTACGGCGGCGGGCGGGGCCTTCCGCACACGCATCTGCTCTGGGCCTCGGCCGGGTTCGCGCACTTCGTGATGGACACGCGCGGGCAGGGCAGCGGCTGGGCCACCGGCGACACCCCGGACCCGGCGGGCAGCGGGCCCTCGTTCCCGGGCTTCATGACGCGGGGCGTCGAGGACCCGTACGCCTACTACTACCGGCGGGTCTTCACGGACGCGGTGCGCGCCGTCGAGGCGGCCCGTGCGCATCCCCTGGTGGACGCGGGGCGTACGGCGGTGACGGGCGTGAGCCAGGGCGGCGGCATCACGCTGGCCGTGGCGGGGCTGGTGCGGAACCTGGCGGCGGTGGCCCCTGACGTGCCTTTCCTGTGCGATTTCCCGCGCGCGACGACGATCACGGACCGCATGCCGTACCGCGAGATCGGCAACTACCTGAAGACGCACCGCGGCCGGGTGGAGCGGGTCAGGGAGACCCTCGCCTACTTCGACGGGGTCCACTTCGCGGCGCGCGCGACGGCCCCGGCGCTGTTCTCGACGGCCCTGGAGGACGAGACCTGCCCGCCGTCGACGGTGTTCGCGGCCTTCAACGCGTACGGCGCGGAGGAGAAGGCGATCGAGCTGTACGACTTCAACGACCACGAGGGCGGCGGAACGTTCCAGCAGGCGGCGCAGCTCCGCTGGCTGCCGGGGCGGCTCCGCTAGCGGATGGGGCCGGAGCCCGGGCCGCGCAGCGGGCCCGGGCTCCGGCGGGGTGCACGTGAGCTGTGCACCGGCGTGCTGCCCGCCTCCCGGACGGGCGTCACGCTCGCTGGTTTCAGTGCCAGTACTTCATGGTCGAACCTCCTCCCCCGCTCGTGGGCGCAGGGTGACCTCGAAGCGGTCGAGACCGCGGAGGGTCAGATTGCGCCGGTGGTCCGGTTCCGCGACCGCCCGTGCGTCCGGGTAGTCCCTGGCCAGGGCCCCGAGGACCGATCCGGCGAGCCGGATCGCCATGGACGCGCCCAGACAGGCATGGGCCCCGCGTCCGAACCCCAGGTGCGGGTTCGGGGCGCGGTCGAGTCGCAGCTCTGTGGGGTGGTCGAACCGCAGCGGGTCGTGGTTGGCCGCGCCCAGGAAGAGCGTGACCGGATCGCCCGCCTTGAGGGTGACGCCACCCAGTTCGGTGTCGGTGACGCAGACCCGGGCGTCCGCCTGGACGGGTGCGTCGTACCGGATGAGTTCGTCCACGGCCGTGGCCGGGCTCGCCCGGAACGCGGCGAGCGCGCCCGGGGTGGTGAGGAGGGCCGCGGCGGCGTTGCCGAGGAGCCGGGAGGCGGATTCGTATCCGGCGTGGAGGACGGCGCGCAGACTGTTCCGCAGAACCGTTTCTGCCACGCCGCTGTCCGCCGCGTGCTCGGCGACGTACGCGATGAGCCCTTCCTTGGGCGGATCCGCGAGCCACCCGCCGGCGTACTCCGCGAGCCGGGCGCGAGCGGCGACGGCCGGCTCGTGCTTCTCGGGCCAGAGCCCGGCGTCCATGCCGTCGACGACGGTACGGGACATGGGCACGAACCAGTCGAGTTCGGGCGCGGGGACGCCGAGGAAGGCGGTGACGAAGCGGAGGGCGACCGGTTCGGCGAGCTCTCCGACGAGGTCGAAGGAGGGCCGCTCGGCCAGCTCGGCGAGCAGGTCCGCGATCCCGTGCTCGAGGCCGTCGTGCAGGGCCTGGCGGTCCTGGGCGCGGAAGCCGTCGAGCAGCAGGTGCCGGATGGCCGTGTGCTCCGGCGGGTCGAGGGTCTGGACGCTCAGCAGCGGCGCGGGGATGTCCTCGCCGGCGCGGCGCCAGTCGGAGGCGAAACGGTTGCTGTCGGTGAGCACCGCGAGGCAGTCGGCGTGGCGGGTCAGGACCCAGGAGCCTAGCAGTTCGTGCCAGAAGACCGGCGTGGTCTCCCGCAGCCGCGCGTAGGCCGGGTAGGGGTTCCGCAGGATCGACGGACGGGCCAGATCCAGAATCGGGTCCACGGCTGCCGCTTGCTCCACGAAACGTCTCCCCCTGTGCATCGGGCCTGGTTGAGGCCTTGACTGCTTTCCGAGTCGAGCGAACGAGACGCCGGAACACCGGTGGGTGGAACGCCTCGTTTGGTGCTTCACCGGCGGTTCGCCGGTCCATCCCCGTACATCATCCGAGCCGAGCGCCGGTGACGCTACCACGCAACTGGGGTGGCTGGTATGACTACCTGCCTCAGATCTTTCACAAAGCTTCGGGGAGTTACGGAAGATGACCGGTCAAGACCAGACAATCGTTCACGATGTCCCGGTAAACGTCGCTCAACAGCCCAACCCCTACCCGCTTTTCGAACGCATCCGTGAGCACGGCGTCGTCCAGCGCGTCCGGCTGAATCCCACCCTTGAAGTCTGGATGGTCACCGGCTACGACGAGGCGGTGGCCGCGCTCACCGACCCCCGCCTCAGCAGCAGCCCCGTCGGGGTCAACGGCCTCGAGGAGGAGATGGCCCACCAGGAGCGCACCAACGTCCTGATGGCCAGCATGCTCGTGGCCAACGGCGAGGACCACACCCGGCTGCGCAACCTCGTCTCGAAGGCCTTCACCTTCCGCCGCGTGGAGGCGCTCGCGCCCCGCGTCCAGGCGCACACCGACGCCTTCCTCGACGCCATCGCACAGCGCGGATCGGCCGATCTGGTCTCCGAGTTCGCCCTGCCGCTGCCGATGGCCGTGCTCAGCGAGCTCATCGGCATCCCGGCCGAGGGACAGCCGGACTTCGCCCGCCTAGCGGTCGGCCTCATCATGCCGCCGAACACCCCCGAGCGCCTTGCCAAGGGAGCCCGGGCGCGGGCCGAACTCACCGAGTTCTTCGAGCCGTTGATCGCCGCGCGCAAGGCCGACCCGAAGGACGATCTGCTGAGCGCGCTCTGCGCCGCGCAGGCCGAGGAGAAGATCAGCGACCGCGAGCTGACGGCCATGGCCATCCTGCTCACGCTCGCCGGCCACGAGACGACGGCGAGCCTCATCGCGAACGGCGTCCACGCCCTCCTGCGCCACCCCGAGCAGTTCGCCGCGCTGCGCGACGACCCCTCGCTGCTGCCCGGCGCGATCGAGGAACTCCTGCGCTACGAGGGGCCGGTGAGCCGGGGCGTCGCGCGCTTCACCGTCGACGCGTACGAGATCGGCGGGGTCACCGTGCCGCCCGGCGAGATGATCATCATCGGCCTCGCCGCGGCCAACCGTGACCCGGCGCGCTACGACCGTCCCGACATCCTCGACGTGGCCCGCCGCGAGGTGCCGCAACAGCTCGCTTTCGGCCATGGTGTGCACTTCTGCCTGGGCGCCCCGCTGGCCCGCGCGGAGGCCCGGATCGCCATCGGCACCCTGCTGCGGCGCTTCCCCGACCTGCGCCTCGCCGACCCGGACGCGGACCTGAGCCGGCGCGAGGGCATCCTGCGCGGGATGGCGACGCTGCCCGTGACGTTCACCCCGCAGGCGTGAGGGGGAGGACGGTGGCGGTCGCCGAGTTCGACGAGATCGCGCCGAACTACGACGAGTCGCGCGGCGGTACGGAACGGGCGGCGGGTTTCGCGCGGATGCTGGCGCCGCTGCTCGACCCGGCCCGCCCGGTGCTCGACGTCGGCGTGGGCACCGGCATCGTCGCGGCCGAACTGACCGCGCTCGGGCACACGGTGCACGGCCTCGACCTCTCGCCAGGGATGCTCGCCCGCGCGAGGGCCCGGCTCGGCGCCCGGGTCGCGGTGGCCGACGCCTGCCGGCTGCCGGTACGGAGCGGGACCGTGGACCAGGCGGTGTCGACCTGGCTGCTGCACGCGGGACCGGACAACCGGGCCGTCCTCGCCGAGGTCGGACGGGTCCTGCGGCCGGGCGGACGCTATCTGGTGATCCCGGCGGGCGGGACGCGCCCGGCGGACGACATCGGCGTCCTCGTCGGGGAGTTGGAGGACCGCCTCGATCCGGAGGGCAGCCGGCGCGACGGACCGGAGTGGCTGGCCCCGATCGCCGCGGCCCACGGCCTCGTCTACGAGGGGACGGCCTCGGAGCGGCCCACGTCGTTCGAGGTGACACCACGGGCGATGGCCGCGTCGCTTTCGCGGGGCCTGTTCACGGGGGCGTGGGCGGTGGGCGCCGAGGCGACGGCCCTGGTGACCGAAACCAGATCCCGTCTCCTGGCCCTCCCGAACCCGGACGTCCCGCGCGTCCGCCGGGGCGCGGACGTGGTGCTGCGCTTCACTCGGACCGCGTGACGGACCCCGTTGCGGGGCCTGCGCCCCCGCCGGGGCGGCGCCCACCCCGTTGTGGGATGCGTTCCGCCGGGGCGGTGCCCACCCGCGCGGACGGCGCCCACCCCGTTGTGGGCAATCGTTCCGCTGGGGCGGTGCCCACCCGCCCGGACGGCGCCCACCCCGTTGTGGGCAATCGTTCCGCTGGGGCGGAACGGGTGGGCACAACGGAACGGCGCCCCAGCCGGGCCTAGGCTCCCGTGCCTGAACCCGCACCCCCGGTGACGGCGCGGTCGTGGTGCGGGCCAGGGCGCGGAACGCGGAGGCGCCGCTGAAGGGCGCCGTCCCGTGTGCCCACCCGTCCCGCCCTGCGGGACGATTGCCCACACGGGGGCGGGCCGGGGCGCCGCCCAGCCGAGGCGCGGTCCCACACGGGCGCGGGCACCCTCAGGCGCGGCCCCGTAGCGCCGCCGCGTACATCTCGTCCGGGTCCAGCCGGCGGAGCTCCTCGGCGATCAGCTCCGCCGTGCTCCGGACCTTCAGCGCCAGGACCCGGCTGGGCTGCCCGGGGATGGCGAGCCGCGCGACCGGGCCCTCGGGCCGGTCGATGCGGATCTCGCCGTCGGCCGTGCCCATCCGCACGGCCGTGACGACGGGGCCGTCGGTGACGACCCGGTCGACGGGAACCCCGAGCCGGACCTCGAACCAGCGGGCCAGGAGTTCGGCGCTGGGATTCTCCGCCTCGCTCTCGACGGCGGCGGAGGTGACGGTGAGCGGCGCCTGGTCGAGGGCCGCGGCCAGCATCGAGCGCCACGGGGTGAGCCGCGTCCAGGCGAGGTCGGTGTCCCCGGGGGCGTACGAGGCGGCGCGGCGCTCCAGCGCGGCGAGCGGGTCCTCGACCGCGTACATGTCGGTGATCCTGCGCTGCGCGAGCGAGCCGAGCGGGTCCCGGGAGGGCACTTCGGGGGCGTCGACCGGCCACCAGACGACGACGGGCGCGTCGGGCAGCAGCAGCGGCAGGACGACGGAGTCGGCGCGGGCGCCGAGTTCGCCGTACAGCCGGAGCAGGACCGTCTCGCCGGAGCCGGCGTCGGTACCGAGCCTGACCTCGGCGTCGAGCCGGGTCTCGTACCGCTCCCGGGGGGTGCGGGCGTGGCGCTTGATGACGACGAGGGTGCGGGAAGGGTGTTCCCGGGAGGCCTCGTTGGCCGCCTTGACGGAGTCGTAGGCGTTCTCCTCGTCGGTGACGATGACGAGGGTGAGCACGGCCCCGACGGCGGGCGTGCCGACGGCCCTGCGCCCCTGCAGGATCGCCTTGTTGATCTTGCTGGAGTCGGTGTCCGTCAGATCGATCTTCATGTGCGGCGCCCGTCCCTTCCTCTGCGGCGAGCCTAACCCTCCCGCGCGGCGGACGCGTGCGGGTCCCCCGGAGAGGTGCCTGCTAGGCGGCTTCCGGGCCGGGGTCCGAGTCGGGGCCCGGGTCGGGTTCCGGTGCGGGGGACGCCTGTTCCGCGGCGCGGCGGCCGACGACGGCGGCGGCGGCGATCGCCGTGCCGAGGAAGGCGGTGACCACGACCCAGCGGCGGTCGAGGACGTGTCCGGTGGCGTGGTCCAGGGAGTACCGTCCGGCGCCGGTGATGCCGATCGCGGCGGCCGAGAAGCCGAGGAAGGCCGGGTACTCGTAGCCGCCGGACATGGCGAAGAAGCCGGAGGGGGCGTGGACGGCGACGGCTCCCGCCATGGCGCCCGCCGCGGCGGCACCGGCGACCGGGGTGGCGAGACCGAGGGCGAGGAGCACTCCGCCGCCCGCCTCGCCGAGACCGGCGGCGATCGCGCTCTCACGGCCCGGGTTGAAGCCCATGGCCTCCATCGCCTTGGTGGTGCCCTCGATGCCGCCGCCCCCGAACCAGCCGAGGAGCTTCTGCGTTCCGTGCGCGGCGAGCACGGCGCCGGTGCCGACTCTCAGCACGAGCAGCCCGAGATCGCGTCGGTTGGGGTGGCCCATGGGTTCTCCAGGTGCGGGAGGCGGAGGCGTACGCCGTCCACTCTGGTCCCGGCGGGACCCGGGCGCTCTCCGAACCCCACCCGGAATAGCCCACCCGAGTCATGTTTTGCGGCGATTGCCCACTGTTGCTTGACTGAGTGGGCTTTCGTCCCCGAGGGAAGTGGGTCCGCATGTCCGCCGAGTCCACCGAGACCGCAGCCCTGCGGGAGAGGGTCCGGGCGCTGATGCCCCGGGCGAAGGAGGACCTCGCCGCCCTGGTGGCGATGCGCTCGGTCGCCGACCCGCGCCAGTTCCCGCCCGAGGAGTGCGCGAAGGCCGCCGACTTCCTCGTCCGGGCCTTCACGGAGGCGGGGCTCCGCGACATGCGCCGGGTGACGACCCCGGACGGCACGGACGCGGTGGTGGGGCACGCGCCGGGCCCCGAAGGGGCTCCGACGGTGCTGCTCTACTGCCACTACGACGTCCAGCCGCCCCTCGACGACGCAGCCTGGCGGACGCCGCCCTTCGAGCTGACCGAGCACGACGGGCGCTGGTACGGGCGCGGAGCCGCCGACTGCAAGGGCAACATCGCCATGCATCTGACGGCGCTGCGCGCGCTCGGCGGGCCGGAGGGCCGGGGCTTCCCGGTGAACATCAAGTTCGTGGCGGAGGGTTCGGAGGAACAGGGGACGGGCGGCCTGGAGCAGCTCGTGCCGCTGCAGCCCGAACTGTTCGCCGCCGACACCCTGTTGGTCTGCGACACCGGCAACTTCGCGCTCGGCCTGCCCACCGCCACCACCTCGCTGCGCGGACTCACCAATGTCGTCGTCACGGTCTCCACGCTCAAGGGCGAGATGCACTCCGGGATGTTCGGCGGCCCGGCGCCCGACGCACTGGCCGCGCTCGTACGGATCCTCGACAGCCTCCGCGACGAGCAGGGCAACACGACGGTCAAGGGCCTGGACGGCGCCGGCGTCTGGGACGGGGTGGACTACCCGGTCGAGCAGTTCCGTACCGACGCGGGCGTCCTCGACGGGGTGTCCCTCCTCGGCACGGGCTCGGTCGCCGACGAGCTGTGGGCCCGGCCGGCCGTCACCGTCCTCGGCATCGACTGCCCGCCGGTGGTGGGCTCCTCGGCCGCGATCCAGGCGAAGGTACGGGCCAGGGTCGGCCTGCGGGTGCCGCCGGGGATCGACGCGGACGACGCCCTGCGTGCCCTCACCGACCACCTCACCTCGGCCGCCCCGTGGGGCGCCCGGGTGGAGGTGGAACCGGAGAGCGCCGGACAGCCCTTCCGGGCGCGCACCGAGGGACCCGCCTACCGGGCCCTGGGGGCGGCGCTGCGCGAGGCGTACGGGAAGGACATGGTCCAGTCGGGTCAGGGCGGCTCGATCCCGCTGTGCAACGTGCTCGCGGCGCGGTTCCCGGAGGCGGAGATCGCCCTGATCGGCGTCGAGGAGCCGGGCTGTCTCATCCACGCGCCGAACGAGAGCGTGGATCCCTCCGAGATCGAGCACATGGCGCTGGCCGAGGCCCTGTTCCTGAGCTCCTACGGCACCCGGCCGTGACCCCCACCCGCCACGAAAGGACCGGTGCAGTCCCATGACACAGACTCAAGACTCTCCGTACGGCCGCGACGCGCGAGGGGACGTGCCACCCGGGCCCCTGGGAATCCTCGCGGGCTTCGCCTGGCAGGCCCTGCTCGTCGCCGGGCTCGTCTCGCTGATCCTCGGCGTCATGGTGCTGGCCTGGCCGGAGGCCACCCTGCGGGTGGTGGGGGTGCTCTTCGGTCTGTACCTGCTGCTCAGCGGTGTGATGCAACTGGTCGCCGCCTTCGGCACGCACGCCACCACGGCACTGCGGGTCATGGCCTTCATCAGTGGTGCGCTGTCGATCCTGCTCGGCCTGTTCTGCTTCCGGGGAGCGACGCAGTCGACCCTGCTGCTCGCGCTGTGGATCGGGATCGGCTGGCTCTTCCGCGGCATCACCCAGACCGTGGCGGCGGCCTCCGACCCGGCGATGCCGGCGCGCGGCTGGCAGATCTTCCTCGGCATCGTCAGCGCGCTCGCCGGAATCGTGCTGATCGTGTCCCCGCTGGAGTCGGCCACGGTGCTCACGGTCCTCGGCGGCGTCTGGCTCCTCGTCGTCGGGGTGGTCGAGATCATCACGGCCTTCATGGTCCGCTCCCGCGCCAAGGGCCTCCCGCCGGGCGCCTAGGGGCTCGCCGCCTCGGCCCGCCGCCCGCCCGATCTCCGGGGGGGCGGCGGTTCTCGTTCACCCGTGCGCTACATTTTGCCGGTCCTTGACCACCGATCCCCCGCGATCACCACGTTCGGAGCCGGCACCTCATGAGCGACATCGTCAACGGCCTCGGCCGGGCCGGCGCCTACGGCGCCCTCGGCGTGGTCCTGCTGATCCTCGGCATCGTGCTCGTGGACCTGCTGACCCCCGGCAAGCTCGGGCGCCAGATCTGGGAGGACCGCAACCGCAACGCCGCGATCCTGCTGAGCTCGGCGCTCCTCGGGATCGGCGGCATCGTCTTCACCTCGATCTGGACGACGTACGAGAACTTCGGCAAGGGCCTCGTCTCCACGGCCGCGTTCGGTCTGCTCGGCCTGGTGATGATGGCGGTGGCCTTCCTCGTCGTCGACCTGGTCACGCCGGGGAAGCTCGGTGCCACGCTCGTCGACCCCGAGCCGCACCCGGCGGTCTGGGTGACGGCCTCCTGCAACATCGCGGTCTCGGCGATCGTCTCCGCCTCGATCGCCTGACGGGCGGGCGTCCTCGGTGCCCGACGGGCAGGCGCCCTCGCGCACCCGACGGCCGGCGCGTCACGGGGACATGGGCTCGACCTCCAGGAAGCGGCGGCCGCGCGGCCCCTTGTAGAGGAGCGCCTCCCAGCCGAGCCGTCCGAGCGCGGGCACGCACGCGCCCAGGGCCGCCGCCTCCTCCTGGGCGGCGCCCGCGCCCGGCGGGCCGAGCCACTCCACCCTGACCGTGCCGGGCCGCTCCCCCGCCGTGACCCGGTAGCCGGTGGAGAGCCGCGCACCGGAGGCGTCCACGGACGAGGGCGTGATCCCGCCGGACTCCAGGGCGAGAGCCACCGCCCTGACCGGTTGACGCCGCTCCCAGTCGGCGGGCACGGTCCTCGGGTCGCCGCCCTGGCGCAGGGTCAGCCGCCGGATCTGGAGCAGCCCGTCGACGGCCGCGCGGATCTCCCGCGATCGCTGCTCGGTCTCGGCCGGGGGCAGCGGCGGCCCGTCGCCCGTTGCCGCCTCGAACACCCCCGAACCGCCCCCCGCACCGGTCGTCACAGCAGCCGCCGGATGTCGCCGCGCACCCGGTAGAACCCGCCCGCGGCCGGGTGCAGGGCGTCCACCACGTACCGCGCGCCGGGCTCCCGGATCGCCCGCGGGAACTGCACGTTCCACCCGGAGTCGTACCCCTGCGAGACGACCCGCACCCGGGTCCTGCCGCCCTCGGTCACGCATTCCACGACCACCGAGCCGGCCGGGGCGTCGCTGACGGCGGTCACCGCGGTCACGGTCGTCGCCGGCTCGTACACCGGCAGGGCGGCGGCGAGTTTGATGTCCCGCGCGACCGGGACCGTGCCCTTGTTGGCGGCCTCGATCGCCGCCTCGCTCGCGTCGACGCAGACCAGCGAACCGTCCGTGGTCACCAGGTAGAGCCGCTCGTCCCGGTACTGCATGGAGAGCGCCGAACCGCCGCCCGTACCGAGCTTCCACAGCCGGGTGCCGTCCTCCGCGAAGCAGTAGACGGAGGAGGCCGAGTCGGCGGCGAAGACGAACCGGCCGCCGGGTGAGGTGGCGCAGGAGTACACCGGGCTGTCGCAGGAGTACACCGCCTCCACCCGCCCGTCCTTCTTCGCGAGCCGCAGCACCTTCTTGCGGGACGTGCCCGCGTAGACCGCGGTGTCCTCCTGCCAGCCGAAGAGGACCCCGCCCTCGGTCGCCGTGTGCCAGCGCTCGCCGCCGCCGTCCGGCGCGTGGGCGGCGACGCCCTTCGTGTCCCCGTAGTAGACGGCGTCGCCGTCGGCGCGGACCATCCAGGCGTGCTCGCCCTGGCCGCCGCGCGCCCACTGGTGCTCGTCCTCGTGGTCGATGACGGTGAGCCGGCCGGAGCGGTCGGCGACGTGCAGGACGCCCTCGTGGATGTCGAGCCAGAAGATGTCGACGTCGGTGGCGATGTCGTACGCGGCGAACGGGAGCTTGGACGAGAGGTCGTACACCTTGCCGTCGTCGCAGCCCGCGTAGATCCAGAAGTCGTCGGCGACCAGGCACTTGACGCCGTCCGGCAGGCTGAACCGGGCCTGCACCTCGCCGGCGCGGTCGAGCGTGAAGACGTCCCCCGCCTGGTTGCCCACCCAGCAGCGCTCCTCGTCGACGTGGATGCCGAAGGCGGCCGAGCCGGTGCGGAAGCGCCAGAGGACGGGGGCGACGGCGCGCGCGGTGGAGGGCGCGGAGGTGACCTCACGGCGCGTCACGGGACGCGCGGCGCGCTGTCCCCGGACCGCGGGGGCGTACCCCTTGCGGACCTTCTCGCCGATCTTCTTCGCCGCCGCGGCCTGGGCCTTCGCCGTCGTCGGGAACGTCGAGCGCTGGGTCTGCCCGTCCGAGCCGATCCGGCCGTAACGGACCGACACCGCGAGGTCCTCGACGGTCACTTCGTAGAACTTGTGGGCACCGCCGCCGTCCTGCGACAGCTCCAGATAGGTCGTCGTCGTCATGGTGAAAACGGTAGGGGCCACCACTGACAACGGCCCGCGGTGAAGCCGTGGCCAAGGGACCAAAGACCCGGGCATTCGGGACTTTCGTCGCGGCATTCCGGACATTCACCCCTGTGACCATGGTGCGTGAAGATCATCCGACGAGCCGTCACCTCAGTTACGGCCGGAAGGGCCTCATGACCGAGCTACAGAAGCGGCCCCTGCCCGTCCGCACCCGCCGGCACACGGACGGCATACCGATGAACGACCTCTTCCGGTCGGACCCGGACCGGCCCGCCCAGATCCTTCCGAAGGCGCCGCAGCGCACCACGGAACAACCCCCCGAGACACCCGCCCCGTCGGTGACGCTCCCCCGCCGTCCCCCGCCCGCCGAACCCGACCTGACGGAACGTCCGGGCCCGGCCCTCCCCGGCTGGGTCGCCGTCCTCACCGGCCTCACCGCCCTCACGGGCGCGGCGGCGGCCCTGTGGCGCGCCCGTCCCCTGCGCACCGTCGACCTGCCGCCGTGGCAGTGGGCCGCGCTGGCCGCCTGCGTCGTCGTCGCCGTCGTCTCCTTCGGCGGGCTGACCCGCGGCCGCACGGGCTCCGCGTGGGTCCTGTCGCTCTTCGGCCGCTACCGGGGCAGCGTCCGGCGCACCGGCCTCGCCTGGATCAGCCCCTTCGTGCTGCGCCGCCGGATCGACGTACGGCTGCGGCACTGGCGCAGCGAACCCATCGCCGTCGTGGACGCGGAGGGTTCGGCGCTGCGCGTCGTGGTCCTGGTCGTGTGGTCGGTACGGGACACGGCCCGCGCGCTGCTCGCCGTCGACGACCATCTCGGCTATCTGCGCGAGCAGGTGGAGGCGGCCACCGCGCGCGTGCTCTCGCAGCTGCCGGCGGACGCCTTCCGGGGCGACGCGCCGACCCTGCGGAACGCCGAGGCCGTCGGCGACGCGCTGACCCGGATGCTCGCGGCCGAGTGCCGGCCGGTCGGCATCGCCGTCTTCTCCGCCCAGCCGACCCGTATCGAGTACGCCCCCGAGGTCGCCGCCGCCATGCGCCGGCGGCAGATCGCCGTCCTGGACGCCAAGCACCGGGACTCGGTCCTGACCGGCGTGATCGACGCCGTGGACGACACGGTGACCCGGCTGACCACGCGGGGCCTCGTCGAGCTCGACGACTTCGAACGCCAGGCCCTGGTCAAGGACTTGACCGTGGCCTTCTACACCCGGAGTGGCGGCCCGGCCGAACCGAACCACCAGGAGTGAGGAGCACCATGAGCCACAGCACGCCCGACCCCGAGTTCGGCGTCCCCGCCTTCGCCGACGACATCCCCCCGGACTGCGCGTGCACGGGCTGCGCCGAGGCAGCCCACGCGGGTCGGGCGCCGGGCGGCGGGCAGCGGGCCCTGCACGGGGTGCGCCGCGCGGTCGTCGCGACCGTGGGCGTGGTCGCCCTGACCGGCGCGGGCGCCGGAACGGCCGCCGCCGAGCCCGCCCCGGCGCACGCCGGCTGGGACGGCTCCCGGTACTGGTTCCGGAACGAGGCCGGCGAGTGGCGCTGGACCAGCCACCACGCCACGTACGAGCAGCGCACCAAGACCTCGGGCCGCACCGGGGAGCCGGTCTTCCACGGCCGGCCCGGGTGGGACAGAGAATGCGGCGTGTACTGGTACCAGTCACGCGGCCACTGGTACTGGACCAGTCATGCCTGGAAGTACGAGCAGCGGACGGGCCGCCGCCCCGCACAGCCGTCCGCCCCCGTCCCGTCCCCCTCGCGGGGCTGGACGGCGCCGGTCTCCTCGTACGTCTTCACGGGGTACTACGGGCAGCGGGGCTCCTGGTCGAAGGGCTACCACACGGGGCAGGACTTCGCCGTGCCGTCCGGGACGACGGTCCGCGCGGTGGGTCCCGGCCGGGTCGTTACGGCCGGGTACGGGCGCTCGTACGGCTACGAGGTGGTGATCCGCCATCCGGACGGCCGCTACACCCAGTACGCGCACCTCTCCCGCATCGACGTCTCGCCGGGGCAGAGCGTGTCGGGCGGGCAGCGGATCGCACGGTCGGGGGCGACGGGGCGGGTGACGGGTCCGCACCTGCACTTCGAGGTGCGGACCACGCCGTACTTCGGCTCGGACATCGACCCGCTGGCCTATCTCCGCGCGCACGGGGTGTCCGTGTAAGGCGTTCAGGCCTCGACCCGGTCCTCCTCCGCCGTCGTCGTCCGTCCGTTCTCCTTGATCGTGATCCGGCCCTTCCGGATCGTGGCCAGGCGGGGAGCGCGGCGGGCGACGGCGCTGTCGTGGGTGACCATGACGAAGGTCAGCCCGTGCTCGTCGCAGACCCCTTCGAGCAGGTCCACGATCTCGTCGCGCATCGACTCGTCCAGGTTGCCGGTGGGTTCGTCGGCGAGGAGCACCTTGGGCCGCTTCACCAGCGCGCGGGCGATCGCCACGCGCTGCTGCTGGCCGCCGGAGAGTTCGGACGGCAGGTGCCCGAGCCGCTCGCCGAGACCGACCGACTCCAGCGCCTCGGCGGCCCGGGCGCGCCGCTCGGCGGCCTTGACGCCGAGCGGGACGAGCGCGGTCTCCACGTTCTCCTGGGCGGTGAGCGTGGGGATGAGGTTGAAGCTCTGGAAGACGAAGCCGATGTTCTCGCCGCGCACGGCCGTCAGCCGGCGCTCGGAGAGCGCGGCCAGGTCGGTGCCGTCGAGCAGCACCCGGCCGGAGGTGGGGCGGTCGAGCCCGCCGAGCATCTGGAGGAGGGTCGACTTGCCGCCGCCCGTGGGGCCCTGGATGACCAGCCGGTCCCCCTGGGCGAGGGTGAGGTCGATCCCGGCGAGCGCCTCGACTCTCTTCTGCCCCCGCCGGTACTGCTTGGTGACGCCGATGAGTTCGTACATGGTGGGACTCCTGTGGTCCGTGGGTGAAGGGGGGCGGGCGGCTACTCGACGCGGCGCAGCGCGTCGGCGGGGCGGAGCCGCGAGGCGCGCCAGGCGCCGAAGGCGCCGGCGACGAGTCCGCCGCCGAGGGCGAGGAGGACGGCGAGGCCCACGGTGGTGACGCTGACGGGGGCGGTGAGGGCGATGTCGACGGTCCTGCCGGCGGCGGTACGGGCCGTGCCGGGGCCGCCGAGGACCATGCCGCCGCCGCGTCCGCCGCCGAACCCGCCGCCGTTCGCGCCGAGTTCGGCCGTGAGGGTCGGGCTCGCGGCCGTGACGGCGTACGCTCCGGCGAGGCCGATCGCGATGCCGAGCGCGCCGCCGATGACGCCGTTGACGAGGGCCTCGCCGACGACCTGGCGGGTGACCCGGCCGCTCTTCCAGCCGAGGGCCTTCAGGGTGCCGAACTCGCGGACCCGGCGGCCGACGGCGGAGGAGGTGAGGAGCCCGGCGACGAGGACGGCGGCGAGCAGCACGGCGTACGAGAGCCACGTGCCGACGTCGGAGGCGAGGTCGGCGGCGGTGTCGAGCGAGCCGGAGACCGTCTTCGCGAGGTCGGCGGAGGTGGTGACGGTGGTACCGGAGACGTTCTTCTGGATGGCGGTCTTGACGGCGTCGATGTGCGTCGAGTCGGTCGCCTTCACGTAGATGGTGGTGATCTTGCCGGTGGAGCTGGAGAGGGTCTGCGCCTGCTGGAGCGGCAGGTAGACCTGGGCGGCCGACTGTCCGCTGTCGGCGGTCGCGAGGCCGATGACCTCGAACATGACGCCCTTGACGGTCAGTTCGCCACCGACGGCGAGGCCCTTCTCCTGGGCGTAGGCGCTGTCGACGACGGCGACCTTCGCGTTCGTCTCGGTGGTCTTGAAGGTGCGGCCCGTGGAGACGGTGGAGGTGGTGAGGGGGCCGAGGTCGGGGGCGGTGACGTCGGTGCCGTAGAGCGTGAAGGAGTCGACGTCGAAGGCCGCGCCGCCGCCGGTGACGGTGTCGCCGGGGCCGGCGCCGCTGCCGCCGTTCTCGCCGACCGGGCCGCCGGGCTGGGCCTGCTGGGCCTGGCCGCGCTGGATCTGACCGCGCGTGAACTCGCCGTTGATCTTCAGATTGACGAGGCTGAGGCCGCCGACGGCCTTGGCGACCCCCTGCTGCTTCGCGACCGTCCCGACGGTGGAGTCGGCGAGGGTCTGGAAGCCCTGGACCATCAGCCGGTCGCTGCTCTGCTCCTTGCCGTCCTCCTTGCCCTCGAACTCGAACCGGGGCCGCTGCGGCTGCGCGCCCTCCGCGGGCCGCTCCTGCGCCTTGGTCACCGTCAGGTCGGTACCGAGGCCGTAGAGGGATTCGAGGACCTTGCCCTGGGCCCGGCTCATGCCGGAGGAGACGGAGTTCACGACGATGACCAGCGCGATGCCGAGCGCGAGCCCGGAGGCGACGACGAGCGCCGCCCTTCTGCGACGGCGCAGCTCGCGCCGGAGGTAGGTGAGGAACATGGGCGCGAAGGTAGGGGCGTCGTGTGATGACGGGATAAGGCCCGCGTGAGAGCGGGATGAGAGCAAGCGGCGGCGCGGGGCTCTCTCGCGGCGGGGAGGTCGCGGGTCCCTGCCGCCGCGTACGGGCCGGGAGTGTCCACTGCGGCGTGCAGGGCGGGCCCTGCCGCGGCGCGTGGCTCAGGGGCGGCCGGGCTGCCTACTGCGGATCGTACGCCAGGGGGTCGGCCAGGACATCGTGGAGGACGAGGGCGGCCGCGCCGCGCGAGGCGTCGGTGGCGGCGGACGCCGGACGCAGGCGCCCCGCGTCCGGGGTCCAGAGGCCGGAGACGACGCGGGCGGAGAGCTCCTCGGCGAGGGCGGGCGCCAGCCAGGACATCAGCTGCGGGTAGATGCCGCCGAGGACGACGGCCTCGGGGTCGAGCAGGTTCACGGCTCCCGACAGGGCGCGGCCCAGCATCCGGCCGGCTTCGGCGAGGGCGGCGAGGGCCCGTGGCTCCCCGGTCTCCGCGCGGTGCGCGAGGTCCGGGACGCCGGTGGCGCCCGCCGAGGCGAGGAGGGCGGCCTGTCCGGCGTACTGCTCCAGGCAGCCGCGGGAGCCGCAGCGGCAGCGCGGCCCTTCGGCGTCGACGACGAGGTGTCCGATCTCGCCGGCGAAGCCGTGGGCGCCGCGCAGGAGTTCGCCGTGGACGACGATCGCGCCGCCGACGCCGATCTCCCCGGTGAGGTGCAGGAAGGTGCGGACGTCGCCGAGGGAGCCGGACCACAGCTCGGCGAGGGCCGCCATGTTGGCTTCGTTGTCGGAGGTGAGGGGCAGGCCGGCGGTGGCGGGGCGCAGTGTGGTGAGGCCCTTGGCGAAGAGGGCTTCGGCGGGGACCTCGTTCCAGCCGAGGTTGGGGGCCTGCCGGACGGTCCCGCCGGAGACGAGCCCGGGGAGGGCGAGTGCGGCTCCGGCCGGGGCGAGGCGGAGTCGAGCGGCCTCGTCCAGGGCCTCGGCGGCGACGCCCGCGGCGCGGGCGAGAACACCGGCGGCGTCGGCCTCCCGGTTGTCGAGGTGCTCGGTGCGGCGGACGCGGTCGGCGCCGGTCAGGTCGACGACGCGGACGGTGACGTAGTCGACGTTGATCTCGACGCCGAGGCCGGCGGGTCCGGTGTCCGCGGGCTTGAGCACGGTGCCCGGCCGTCCCGCCTGCCCGCTGAAGGTCTTGCCCGATTCGACGAGGAAGCCGAGGTCGAGGAGTTGCTCGACGAGGGAGGAGACGGCGGGCCGGGTGAGCCCGACCCGGGCCGCGACCGCCGCGCGGGTCGTCTCGCCGGCCTCCGCGACGGTCCGCAGGACGAGGCTCAGGTTGTGCCGGCGCACTCCCGACTTGTCGGCCTTGGGTTCCGTGGGCTGGTTCATGGTGAGCGGAAGCCTAGTCGTCCCTTTCGCTCGCACAAAAACAGTTCGGTCACCGAACTCTTCTGCGCTAGGCTCCCGCCCATGACGCTTCCGCGCGACTACCGCGGTCAGACCTGTGCCCTCGCCCGCTCGATGGAGATCGTCGGCGAGCGCTGGACGCTGCTGATCCTGCGCGACGCCTTCTACGGGGTCCGCAGGTTCGGCGAGTTCGCCGCGCACCTGGGGGTCCCCCGGGCCGTCCTCACCGACCGGCTCGCCACCCTCACCGAGGCGGGTGTCCTGACGCGCCGCCCCGAGACGGGCACGGGCCGGCGCGAGGTGTACGGGCTCACGCCCAAGGGGGTCGCGCTCTGGCCGGCGGTCCGCGCGCTCACCGTCTGGGGCGAGGAGTTCTACGCGGCGGGGGGCGGCCCGCGCCGTGTCTTCCTGCACGCGGAGGACGAGGCCCCGCTCGGCCCGGACGGGCACTGCGCCGACTGCGGCGCGGCCGTGCCCGTACGGGACGTCCTGGTCGCCCCCGGCCCGGGGCTCGCCCCCGCGGCCCCGGACGACGACCCGGTGACGGCGGCGCTCGCCCGGCCGCACCGGCTGCTCACCCCGCTCCTCACGACCGCGCCCTCGCGGCGCCCCACGAAGGGTTCACCCTGATGAAGATCCTGGTCGTCGGCGCCGGTGCCACCGGTGGCTACTTCGGCGCCCTGCTCGCCCGCGCCGGCGAGGACGTCACCTTCCTGGTCCGCCCCGCCCGGGCGGCGGCGCTGCGCGAGCGCGGGCTGCGGGTCGTGGGCCGGGACGAGGAGTGGACGGTGGAGCCCCGGCTCGTCACGGCCGACGAGCTGCGCGAGCCGTACGACCTCGTGCTGCTGTCGGTGAAGTCCACCGGGCTGGACCGGGCGATCGAGGACGTCGCGCCTGCTGTCGGACCGGACACGGCCGTCATACCGCTCCTGAACGGCCTCGCGCACATCGACGCCCTCAACGCCCGCTTCGGCACGGGGGCCGTCCTCGGCGGCGTCGCCAAGGTGGTGACCACCCTGGACGACGCGGGCGACATCCGTCGGCTCGCCCCGCCGGCCCATCTGGCCTTCGGCGAGCAGGACGTGCGGGACGGGGCGGTCTCCGCGCGCGTGGAGCGGATCCGCAAGGTCCTCGAAGGGGCGGGGATCGACGCGCCGGTGCCGGCCGACGTCCTCACGGCGATGTGGCACAAGTGGGTGTTCATCACGACGTTCGGCGCGGTGACGAGCCTGATGCGCGGCACGGTCGGCGAGGTGTACGACGTGGAGGGCGGCCCGGCGTTCGGCCCGGCGGTGCTCGGCGAGGCGGCCGCGGTCGCCGCAGCGGCCGGGCACCCCGTACCGGAGGAGGAGCGGGCGGCGACGCTCGCCGTGGTGTCGGCGTCGGGTTCACCGATGGTGCCGTCCCTCTACCGCGACCTGGTCGGGGGCCGCCCGACCGAGGTCGAGCACCTCTTCGGCGACCTGACCGCCCGGGCGCGCACCCTCGGCGTGCCGACCCCGCTGCTCGACCTGGCGACCCTGCACCTGCGCGTCCACCAGCGCCGGGTCGCCGGGGCCTGACGCTCGGCCGAGGAGGACCGCGCCTCCCCCGCGCGGGGGAGGCGGTGCGGCTCCCGGGCCGATGCCCGGGGACCTGCCCCGGCGGCAGCCTTGCTGCCATGATGAAGCTCAAGGCCCTTCCGGGCGTGCCCCGTTGGGCCGCCGTCGCCGCCCACGCCGTACCGCTGATCGTCCTGCCGTCCGGCCTCTGGCGCCTCGCCCTGACGTTCGGCGCGCCGGTGGCCCGGGTGGACGACCCGTCGCTCGGGCAGGACGTCTTCCAGCTGGGCCTGACGGCGCTCGCCGAACTGCTCGCCTTCCTGACGCTGGGTCTGGTCCGCGAGTGGGGCGAGGTGTTCCCCCGCCGCCTCCCGTTCCTCGGCGGCCGCCCGGTCGGCGCGCGGGGCGCGACGATCGCCGCTCTTGCGGGGGCGTCCGGACTGACCGCGCTCACCTGCTGGTTCGTGTACCTGGCGTACGCGGGCATCGGCGAGAACGCCCCCGGCACCCACACCGAGGGCCCGCTCCAGGAGACCCTGTTCTACGCCTGCTACCTGCCCCTCCTGGCCTGGGCCCCGCTGCTCGCGGCGGTGGCGGTGGCGTACCACCGCCGCCGAGCGGGTCTCACCTCGGCGGGTCCTCGCCCGTGAGGCCGTCGACGGATTCGCGGATGAGGTCGGCGTGACCGGCGTGCCGGGCGTACTCCTCGATGAGGTCCAGGAGAATGCGACGGAGGTTGGGGCGTTCGCCGCTGCGGGTGGTGTAGGCGCCGAGCTGGTCGAGGCCGCCCGCACGGAGTGCCTCGTCGACGATGGCACGGGAGCGGGCCACTGATTCCCGCCAGAGGGCGAGCAGTTGCTCCGGGGTGTCCTCGGCAGCGGAGCGGTAGTCCCAGTCGGGATCGCTGTCCCAGCCGACGGAGTCCCAGGGCGCGCCGACGGCAGAGGCGAGCCACAGCCGGGCGAAGTGGCTGTCTTCCACGTGTGCCAGGTGCTTGAGCAGTCCGCCCAGGGTGATGGTGGAGGCGCCGATCGTGGCGTGCAGGCCGGCAGCGTCCAGGCCGGAGCACTTCCAGGCCAGCGTGGCCCGCTGACGCTCGAGGGCACCGAGGACGGCTGCCGCCTCGGTGCCGGCGAGAGGAGGTTCCGGCCACGCTTCGGCTGTGATCTCAGTCATGGCCGCAGACCCTAACGAACGCACCGGATGCTGCGACCCGGCGGGTTGACCGCGACGGGCCGGACCACGGACGGATCTTGAGGACAGGATCGGTCCATGGCAGGCTCATGCCGCATGATCGACGAATTCGCGAAGAGCAACCTGCACGGCAGACTGCGGCGGGACCGCGAGGCGCTGCTGTGGAAGCTCGACGGCCTGTCCGAGTACGACGCCCGCCGGCCGCTGACGGCGACCGGGACCAACCTCCTCGGCCTGGTCAAACACGTGGCCACCGTCGAGGCCAGGTACTTCGGCGAGGTCTTCGACCGCCCCTCCCCGGAACCGCTGCCCCGGTGGCAGGACTCCGACGGCAGCGATCAGTGGGCGGCCGAGGACGAGACCCGCGACCAGATCATCGGGTTCTACCGGCGCACCTGGGAACACGCGGACGCGACGATCGACGCGCTTCCTCTCGACGCCCCCGGCCACGTGCCGTGGTGGCCGGAGCCGCATACCGACACGAACCTGTTCGCCATCCTGGTGCACGTCCTCGGCGAGACCATCCGGCATGCCGGACACGCCGACATCCTGCGCGAGGGCGTCGACGGCCGTACCGGCTTGCGCGCCGAACACGAGAGGCAGATCGACGAGGAAGCCCGTGCGGCCCACTGGGCGAAGATCGAGCAGGCCGCGCGATCGGCCGCACGCATCGAGGCGTGAGCGAGAGCCGGACTCCGGGGCGGGGATGTTCGCGTCGGGCGATGACGCGGGGGCGGGCCGGGCCGCCGGCGAGTCACGGCGAGCCCGGTGGCATCCGCCGGATCGGCCGACAGCCGCGCCCCGGCGTGCCGCACCGGCCTGAGTCGATGATCCGGCGGATTGAGTACGCCTACTCACGCGGCCGGTGGCGGCCGGCCAGCAAGGTAACGGCATGCGATCGATTCTTCTCCCGAAGCCCCTGCTCACCGCCGCACTCGGCAGCGTCGTCGTCCTGGCCGCCGTCGGCACCCAGAGCGCCCACGCGGCCACCACCACGGCCTCGGCTCGCGCCTCCGCCGTCCAGGACGCCTCCCGCCCCTCCGCCGTGCGGACCACCCGGGCGGCCAAGGTCGCGACGAGCGCCCGCCAGGCCGAGGCACGGTTCCTGGAGCTGGCCGGCCTCATCGCGCAGAGATGCGAACCGAACGTCCTCGGCGCCGTCGGCCAGGTCGCACCGGCACCGGCCCCCGACCGCACCCTGCCCGTCCTGTCCGACCCGGTGCCGCTGACCCCGGCGGAGGAGTGCGCCGCCCAGAGGCACCAGCTCCGGATCAGCAAGGCGTTCTCCGGAAAGGAGACGGCCACGTACGCGCAGATGCGGGACAGGCTGACGGCCCTGACGTACCCCGGAGTCCGGATCCACCGCATGCCGAACTTCGGGGGCAGGCCCGTGGTGAGGCTCGACCTGCGCGTGGGGGCCGAGCACCTGGCCCTGGAGGTCACCGACATCGGAAACGCCGCCATGGTCCGGGCGTTCGGCGCACCGCAGTTCGTGAGCGTGACCGAGGTCCGGCTGGAGCGTCAGGTGGACCGGCCCACCTCCTGAGAGAACCTCGTGCGGTCTCGGCGCGACGGAGGGGGCTACGGCCGGCCGTCGCGGCGGACGTAGGTGTCGCTCGCGGTCGGTACGGAGTTGTGGGCGGCGAAGGAGTTGAAGGAGACCCGGTCGGTCCTGGCCCGGCGCAGGGCCTCCTGCTCCTGCAGCAGGCCCTCGACCGTGTCCGCGCGGCCGCCGCCCCTGCGGAGCAGGGTGACGATCAGGAGCGCCCCGATACCGCCGAGCACGCCGAACAGGATGAGTAGCGAGAACATGGTGCCTCCCCCGTTGTTTCCCGCAGGGTAACCCCGAGGGAGGCGCCCGGGTCAGGTCTTCGCCGGACCCGTCCTCAGCTCAGCAGGGTCGGTGTCGCCGCGGTGAGTACGGACGCGATGCGCTCCCAGGTCTCCTCGTCGCGCGGGGCCGGGGGCAGGACGGTGCCCGTTCCCGTGCCCCAGGTGGTGGCCAGCGCCACCGGGTCGGCGCCGGTCGCGGCTCCCGCGGCCAGGGCCGCCGCGCCGAGGGCGACGAGTTCGTCGGCGGCCGGGACGAGCAGGGGGCGGCCGGAGAGCCGGCGGATGGTCTCCGTCCAGGCCCGGCCGCGTGACCCGCCCCCGATCAGGCGCAGCGGACGGTCCCGTACGGCGGGCGCGGCGGGGTCGAGGCCGCAGGCGGCGAGGAGTTCGTCGAGGGCGCGCAGGACGGTGAAGGCGGCGCCTTCGTAGGCGGCGCCGAGGATCGCGCGCGGGTCGGTGCCGTGCCGCAGACCGGTGACGAGACCGGCGGCGTGCGGGAGGTCGGGGGTGCGTTCGCCGTCCAGGTACGGGAGGACGACGACCCCGCCGCCCGGTGCCGCGTCCTCGCGGTCGAGGCCGAGGAGCGTGGCGAACCGGTCCACGGCGAGCGTGCAGTTGAGGGTGCAGCCGAGCGGGAGGTACGTGCCGTCGGTGGCGGCGAAGCCGGCGAGTCCGGGGTCGGCGGGCCGGGCGCGGGTCGCGGCGAAGACGGTTCCGGAGGTGCCGAGGCTCACGACGGGGTGGTCGAGGAGGCCCGCGCCGCCGAGCCCGAGTCCGACGGCGGCGGCCATGTTGTCGCCGGTCCCGGCGGCGACGGCGACGGTACGGGGCAGGCCGAGGGCCTCGGCGGCGGCCGGGGTGAGGGTGCCGACGCGGGTGGCGCCGGAGGGGGCGACGGCCGGCAGCAGGGCCGGGTCCAGGCCGAGGAGGTCGAGGACCTCCGGGTCGTAGGCGCCGGTGGCGGTCCCGTACCAGCAGGTGCCGGAGGCGTCCCCGGGGTCGGTGACGGCGGCTCCGGAGAGGCGTTCGGTGAGGTGGTCGTGCGGGAGGCGGATCCCGCGCGCGGCCTCGGTGTGCTCCGGCTCGTGCTCGCGGAGCCACTGCCACTTGGCGGCGGTCATGGAGGCGACGGGGACCGAACCGGTGCGCTCCAGCCAGGACTTGGGGCCGCCGAGGCGGTCGGCGAGGGCGGCGGCCTGCGGGGCGGAGCGGGTGTCGTTCCAGAGCAGCGCGGGCCGCAGGGGGCGGCCGTCGGCGCCGAGGGTGACGAGACCGTGCTGCTGGCCGGCGACCGCGATGCCGGTGATCGCGGAGGCCGGCACGTCCGCCTCCCGTACCGCCGCGCGGACGGCCGCGGCGAGGGCGGTCCACCACTGCTCGGGGTCGCTCTCGCGCGCCCCGCCGGAGCCGGTGACCGTGTGCGGGGCGCGGCCGAGGGCGAGGAGCTCGCCGGTCTCGGCGTCGACGGCGGCGGCCTTGGTGGACTGCGTGGAGCTGTCCACGCCGATCACGACGGAGCGGCTCGTGGGCACGCCCTCACCTCATCTCTCGATACGTCGGGGGCTGGCGCTCAGCGGCCCCGTCCCGTATTAGTTATGTCAGAAAACAAATCCGACTGCCAGTAGCAGGGAGACACCATGTCGGAGCGCTTCACCCCCACGCCCGAGGACCGTTTCACCTTCGGGCTCTGGACCGTGGGCTGGCAGGGCCGCGACCCCTTCGGCGAGGCCACCCGGCCCGCCCTCGACCCCGTCGAGACCGTCGAGCGGCTCGCCGGCCTCGGCGCGTACGGCGTCACCTTCCACGACGACGACCTGATCCCCTTCGGGGCGCCGGACGGCGAGCGGGACGCGATCGTGAAGCGCTTCAGGGCCGCCCTGGACCGCACCGGGCTCGCCGTGCCCATGGCGACCACGAACCTCTTCGCCCACCCCGTCTTCAAGGACGGCGCCTTCACCGCCAACGACCGGGACGTGCGCCGCTTCGCCCTGCGCAAGACCCTCCGGAACATCGACCTGGCCGTCGAGCTCGGCGCCACCACCTACGTCGCCTGGGGCGGCCGCGAGGGCGCCGAGTCCGGCGCCGCGAAGGACGTCCAGGTCGCGCTCGACCGGATGAAGGAGGCCTTCGACCTGCTCGGCCAGTACGTCACCGAGCAGGGCTACGACCTGCGCTTCGCGATCGAGCCCAAGCCGAACGAGCCGCGCGGCGACATCCTGCTGCCCACCATCGGGCACGCGCTCGCCTTCATCGAGCGCCTGGAGCGCCCCGAGCTCGTCGGCGTGAACCCGGAGACGGGCCACGAGCAGATGGCCGGGCTCAACTTCCCGCACGGCATCGCGCAGGCGCTGTGGGCGGGCAAGCTGTTCCACATCGATCTGAACGGCCAGTCGGGCATCAAGTACGACCAGGACTTCCGCTTCGGCGCGGGCGACCTGCGCCAGGCGTTCTGGCTGGTCGACCTCCTGGAGACGGCCGGCTACACGGGCCCGCGCCACTTCGACTTCAAGCCGGTGCGCACCGACGGCTTCGACGGGGTGTGGGAGTCCGCGAAGAACTGCATGCGGAACTACCTGATCCTCAAGGAGCGCGCGGCGGCCTTCCGCGCCGACCCGGACGTCGTGGCGGCGCTCGCCGCCTCCCGGCTGCCCGAACTGGCCGTCCCCACGGCCGCCGACGGACTCGCGGGGCTGCTCGCCGACCCCACGGCGTTCGAGACCTTCGACCCGGATGCGGCCGCGGCACGCTCGATGGCCTTCGAGCACCTGGACCAGCTGGCCCTGGAGCACCTGCTCGGCGTGCGCTGAGCCGTGCTTCGCGTCGCCCTGCGACACTACGTACCGCAGGGCGACGGCGCCGCCTGGGACAGGACCGCCGCCCGACCCGAGCCGTCCCCGAGGAACCCGTGATGCGTGTCGCCCTCTTCGTCACCTGCGTCAACGACGCCGTCTTCCCGTCCACGGGCGTGGCCACGGTCCGGCTCCTCGAACGGCTGGGCGTGGAGGTCGACTTCCCGGCGGCGCAGTCCTGCTGCGGGCAGCCGCAGTTCAACACCGGCTACCGCGCGGAGACCGAGCCGCTCGTACGGCGCACGGTCCGGGCCTTCGAGAGGTACGAGCACGTCGTCACCCCGTCGGGTTCGTGCGCGGCGATGGTCCGCCGTCACTACCCGTCGTTCGGCGCGGACGCGGCGGGCCTTGCCCCGCGCGTGTACGAGCTGACGGAGTTCCTCGTGGACGTGCTCGGCGTGACGGACGTGGGCGCGTACTTCCCGCACCGGGTGACGTACCACCCCTCCTGTCACGGCCTGCGGCTCCTCGGGCTCGGGGAGCGGCCGCGGCGGCTCCTGGAGGCGGTGAAGGGCCTGGAGCTGGTGGAGCTGCCGGGCGCGGAGGAGTGCTGCGGCTTCGGCGGCACCTTCGCGGTGAAGAACCCGGACGTGTCGGCGGCGATGGGCGCCGACAAGATCACGAACGCGCTGTCCACGGGCGCGGAGGTCCTGTGCGGGGCGGACAACTCCTGTCTGCTGCACGTGGGCGGCATGCTGAGACGCCAGGACGCGCCGCTGCGCGCGCTGCACCTGGCGGAGATCCTGGCCAGCACGGAAGAGGAGCCCTGGGCATGAGCGACAGGAAGGGGCGCGCGTCAGCGCTCGACGAGGGGCGGCGGTCGGGCGACGGGCGGACGTTTGTCGGCATGCCGGCCTTCCCGAAGGCCGCGCACGAGGCCGTACGGAACGACACCCTGCGGGCGAACCTGCGGCACGCCACCCACACCATCCGCGACAAGCGGGCGCGGGCGGTGGCCGAGCTGGACGACTGGGCCGCGCTCCGGGAGGCCGGCAAACGCGTCAAGGACCGGACGCTCCGTCATCTCGACACGTATCTCCTGCAGTTGGAGGAGGCGGTGACGGCGGCGGGCGGCACCGTGCACTGGGCGGCCGACGCGGCGGAGGCCAACCGGATCGTCACCGAACTCGTGCGGGCCACCGGCGAGACCGAGGTGGTCAAGGTCAAGTCGATGGCCACCCAGGAGATCGGGCTCAACGAACATCTGGAGGCCGAGGGGATCGCCGCGTACGAGACGGATCTCGCGGAGCTGATCGTGCAGCTCGGCGAGGACCGGCCTTCGCACATCCTGGTCCCGGCGATCCACCGCAACCGCGGCGAGATCCGCGACATCTTCCGCTCCGAGATGGGCAAGTGGGGCCGCCCGGCACCCGACCACCTCACCGACCGCCCCGCCGAGCTCGCCGAGGCCGCCCGCCTCCACCTCCGGGAGAAGTTCCTCCGCGCCAAGGTCGGCGTCTCCGGCGCGAACTTCATGGTCGCCGAGACCGGCACCCTCGTCGTCGTCGAGTCCGAGGGCAACGGACGCATGTGCCTGACCCTGCCCGAGACCCTCATCTCGGTCGTCGGGATCGAGAAGGTCGTCCCGACCTGGCAGGACCTGGAGGTCTTCCTCCAGACGCTCCCCCGCTCCTCGACGGCCGAGCGGATGAACCCGTACACGAGCATGTGGACCGGCACCACCGACGGCGACGGCCCGAGCACCTTCCACCTGGTCCTGCTGGACAACGGCCGCACCGACGCCCTCGCCGACGAGATCGGCCGGCAGGCGCTGCGCTGCATCCGCTGCTCGGCCTGCCTCAACGTCTGCCCGGTGTACGAGCGGGCCGGAGGCCACGCGTACGGCTCCGTCTACCCGGGTCCGATCGGCGCCATCCTCACTCCCCAACTCCGCGGCACGGCGAGCGAGGTCGACGCCTCCCTCCCCTACGCCTCCTCCCTCTGCGGCGCCTGCTACGAGGTGTGCCCGGTCGCGATCGACATCCCCGAGGTGCTCGTCCACCTCCGCGAGAAGGTGGCCGACCAGGGAGGCAGGGGGCACCGCCTGGAGCGGGCCGCCGTCAAGGCGTCCACCTGGGTACTGGACCACCCCGGGGTCCTCGCGGCCGCCGAGCGCCTCGCGTCGAAGACCCGCGGACTGCACCCGAAGAAGCTGCCCGGGCCGGGCGCCGGCCCGTGGAGCGAGGCTCGCGACCTGCCCGAGATGCCCGCCGAACCGTTCCGCGACTGGTGGAGGAAGAACCGCACATGACCGACTCCCGCGCGCGGATCCTCGCCCGGATCCGCACCGCCGTCGCGGACGCCCCCGAGACCGAGCCCGTCGCCCGCGACTACCGGACCAGCCACACCCCGGACGACCCGGCCCGGATCCTCGACCTTCTGCACGAGAACCTCGCCGACTACCGGGCCCACGTCCACCGCAGCACCCCGGACGGCCTCGCCGGGCTCGTCGCGCGGCTCCTCGCGGAGCGCGGCGCGCGCAGTGTCGTCGTACCGCCCGGGCTGCCCGAGGAGTGGCTCGCCGCGACCGGGGCCGCCCGGCGGTACGACGAGCCCCGGCTGACCCCGTACGAACTGGACGGCACGGACGCCGTGGTGACGGGGTGCGCGGTGGCGATCGCCGAGACCGGCACGATCGTCCTCGACGGCGGACCCGACCAGGGCCGCCGGGCGCTCACGCTCGTCCCCGATCTGCACCTCTGTGTCGTGCGGGCCCCGGAGCAGGTGGTGGCCTCGGTGCCGCTCGCGCTCCCCCGGCTCGACCCGGCGCGTCCGCTGACCTGGATCTCCGGTCCTTCCGCGACGAGCGACATCGAACTCGACCGGGTGGAGGGCGTCCACGGGCCGCGCACGCTCGAGGTGATCCTCCTGACGGGCGGTCCCGCTACGCCGACTCCCGGCGGACGAGCTCCGTCGGCAGGATGACCGTCACCGGGTCCTCGCCCGCTATCCGCGCCAGGAGCGTGCGGACCATCTCGGTGCTGATCCGGTCCCAGGGCTGACGGATCGTGGTCAGCGGGGGCCGGGCGGAGACGGCCGCCGGGGAGTCGTCGAAGCCGCCGACGGCGACGTCCTCGGGGACGCGCCGCCCGGCCCGGGCGAGGGCGTCGAGGACGCCCTGCGCCATGAGGTCGGAGGCGACGAAGACGGCGTCGAGGTCGGGGGCGCGTTCCAGGAGGGCGCGGGCCGCGTCCTCGCCGCTGGCCCGGCTGTAGTCGCCGGTGGCGACGAGGGTCTCGTCGACGGGCAGGCCGTGCTCGGCGAGCGTCTCGCGGTAGCCGGCGAGGCGCTCGACGCCGCCGGGGGTGTCGAGCGGGCCGGTGACGGTGGCGATCCGGCGCCGCCCGGTGGCGTACAGGTGGCGCACCATGTCGCGGGCGCCGTCCCGGTCGTCGGCGGCGACGTAGCCGATCTTGGCGGTCTGGCCGAGGGGCTTGCCGCAGGCGACGACGGGGACGCCGGCCTCGTGCAGCCGGGCCACGACGGGGTCGCCGGAGTGGCTGGAGACGAGGAGGACGCCGTCGACGTGGCCGGCCTCGATGTAGCGGAGGTTGCGGCGGCGTTCGTCCTCGGTGCCCGCGATCATCAGGAGGAGCGGGATGTCCTGGGCGGCGAGGGCCTGGGTGCAGGCCCTGAGGAGGACGTTGAAGTTGGGGTCCTCGAAGAAGCGCTCCTGGGGTTCGGTGAGGAGGAAGGCCACCGAGTCGGACTTGCCGGTGATCAGCGAGCGGGCGTGCCGGTTGACGACGTATCCCGTTCTTCGGATCGCGGCGTCGACGGCGGCCTTGGCCGTCGGGCTGACGTAGTGGCCGCCGTTGAGGACACGGGAGACGGTGCCGCGCGAGACGCCGGCCTCGCGGGCCACGTCGTGGATGGTCGCCGGGCGGCGCCTGCTCGCTGCTGCGTTCATGCTGTGTTTCCCCTCGATCCCCTGTGGTCAGGACTTTACGGCGCCGGAGAGCAGGTCGAGGCTCCAGAAGCGCTGGATGAGCAGGAACAGGGCGATGAGCGGGAGGACGGCGAGGAGGGCTCCGGCGATGACGAGGGTGTAGAGGGAGGGCTGGCTCGCGCCCTGCTTGAGGAGGGTGAACAGGCCGACGGTCATGGGGAACTTCTCGTCGTCGCCGAGCATGATGAACGGCAGCAGGAAGTTGTTCCAGATGGCGACGAACTGGAAGAGGAAGATCGTCACCAGGCCCGGGGACATCATGGGGACGGCGATCCGCAGGAAGATCCGCCACTCGCCGGCGCCGTCCATGCGGCCCGCCTCGACCAGTTCCATGGGGATGGCGGCCTCTGCGTAGATGCGGCCGAGGTAGACGCCGTACGGGGAGAGGATCAGCGGCAGCAGGACGGACGCGTAGGTGTCCGTCAGGTCGGCCTCGGCCATGAGGAGGTACTGCGGGACGGCGAGGATGACGGGCGGCATGAGGACGCCGGTGAGGATCACGTTGAAGAAGGCCTCGCGGCCGGGGAAGCGGTAGACGGCGAAGGCGTAACCGGCGAACGCGGAGACGAGGGTGGAGAGGACGGCGCCGAGGCCCGCGTAGAAGACGGAGTTGCCCATCCAGCGCCAGTAGATGCCCTCGCGGTACGTGTTGAGGTCGGCGAGGTTGTCGGTGAGGCCGTCGCCGGGCAGGAAGGTGAAGGTGGAGAAGAGGTCCTGGCCCGACTTGGTGGCGGCGACCACGACCCAGGCGACGGGCAGCAGGCAGTAGAGGGCGCCGAGGACGAGGCCCGCCGTGGGGAGCAGGGCGGTGCGGCCGCGGGTCCTTCCGGCGGAGGGAGGTGGCGGCCCCTGGGAGGTGCCGGGGGTGGTGCCGGCGGCCGGGGCGGCGGCGCGCAGCGGGGAGGCGAGCCCGGTCATCGGCTTGCTCCTTGTGTGGTGCGGCGGTTGGAGGCCCTGAGGAGGGCGAAGGAGAGCGCGAAGGTGGCGAGGGCGAGCACGACGGCGGTGGCCGAGGCGGCGTGGATGTTCCCGCCGGTGAAGGCGTCGTTGTAGACCTTCATGAGGGGGCTCCAGGTGGAGGGGATGCCGTTGGTGAGCGGTTTGAGCGTCATGGGCTCGTTGAAGACCTGGAGGGTGGCGATGATGGAGAAGAAGAAGGTGAGCACCAGCGAGGGCGCCACCATCGGGATCTTGATGCGGAGCGCGATCTGGAGCTCCGAGCAGCCGTCGAGCTTGGCCGCCTCGTACACCTCGGCGGGCAGGGAGCGCAGGGCGGTGTAGATGACGATCATGTTGAAGCCGGTGCCGCCCCAGATCGCGATGTTCGCCATCGACAGGTAGAGCGGTCCGCCGTCCATGAGGTCGGGCTGCGGGAGGCCGAGGGCGTCGAGGAGGTAGAGGAAGGGGCTGACGTCGGGGAGGTAGAGGAAGCCCCAGAGGAGCGCGGCGATGACGCCGGGGACGGCGTACGGCAGGAAGATCGCGAGGCGGGCGAAGGAGCGGGCCCGGACGCGCTCGGAGTCGAGGAGGAGCGCGAAGAGCAGGGCGAGGCCGAGCATGACGGGGACGACGATCGCGCCGTAGCCGAGGACGCGCAGGGCGCTGCGCAGGAACTCGGAGTCGGCGAGGGCGGAGGTGTAGTTCTCCAGGCCGGCCCAGACCTCGTGCCGGGCTCCCTTGCCGAGGCCGAGGCCCTTGATCTCGACCTTGTGGAAGCTGAGCCAGACGGCGTAGCCGATGGGCAGGGCGAAGAAGAGGGCGAAGAGGGCGGCGGCGGGCAGGAGGAAGCCGTACGGGGCCGCCTTGACCCCGTACGGGGCCGCCTTGACCCCGTACGACCGGCGCGCGCCCTGGCGGGGCTGCGTCACTTGGCGACTCCGAAGCCCTGCTTCTCCAGGTCCGCGACGGTGGTGTTCCGCACGGCCGTGAGGGCGGCGCCGAAGCCGGACCTGGCCTTGGCGGCCTTGCCGAACTCGTCCTTGAAGGAGGTGTAGGCGACGTTCACGTTGGGACCCCAGGCGCCCGGCGCGGTGGTCTTCGCGATCTCGGCGGCGCGGGTGTAGAAGTCGGGCTGGTTGGCGAAGTAGTCGGGGGCCTGGGCGAGGGCGCCGCTGGTCTGGGCGGCGGTGGCGGCGGGGTAGATGCCGGTCTCCTTGACCAGGGCGGCGAGGGCCTTCGGGTCGGTGTTCAGCCAGATGGCGAACTTCGCGGCGGCGGCCTTGTGCTTCGAGTCGGCGGTGACGGCGGTGGAGGAGCCGCCCCAGCTGCCGGTGGTGCGGCCGCCCTTGGTCCACTGCGGGAGCGGGGCCATGGCCCACTTGCCCTTGCCGGCGGGGGCGGCGGTGGTGAGGGTGCCGGGGGCCCAGACGGCGCTGACCCAGGCGAGCTGCTCGCCGGTGTTCATGGCCTTGTTCCAGGCGGGGGTGTACATGGGCTGGTTGTCGATGGCGCCCTCGGCGACCAGGCCGCCCCAGAAGTCGGTGACCTTCCTGGTGGCGGCGTCGTCGATGCCGACCTTCCACTTGTCGCCCTCGAAGGTCCACCACTGGGCGCCGGCCTGCTGGGAGAGGCCCGCGAAGAGTCCGGCGTCGTTGGCGGAGAAGGTGGTCAGGGCCTTGTCCGGGGCCTTCTTCTTCAGGGTGCGGGCGGTGGCGGCGAACTCGTCCCAGGTGGTGGGGACGGTGAGGCCGTACTGCTTGAAGAGGTCCTCGCGGTAGAAGAACATCAGCGGCCCGGAGTCCTGCGGCAGGGCGTAGACGGCGTCGCCGCCGAAGGTGGTCTGCTGCCAGATGCCGGGCGCGTAGGCGTCCTTGACGCTCTGCGGGACCTCGCCGGCCATGTCGGCCAGGGATTCGTTGCTGACGAGGGTGGGGAGAGCCTGGTACTCGGCCTGGACGAGGTCCGGGCCCTTGTGCGCCTTCGTCGCCGTGATGATCTTGGTGACGAGGTCGTCGCCGGAGGCCTGCTTCTGCACGGTCACCTTGATGTCGGGGTGCTCGGCGTTCCAGAGGGCGGCGACCTTGTCCATGCCGGGCGCCCAGGCCCAGTACGTGAGGGAGACGGGGCCGGACTCGGCGCCCGCCTTGTCGCCGGAGTCGGAGGAACCACAGGCGGTGAGCGCGGTGGCGCCGAGCAGGACGGCGGTGGCGGCGGCGATTCCGCGGCGCGAGATGTGAGGCATGGGGTACTTCTCCCTGACCGAAAAAGGGGCCTCTCCCTGGAGCGGGATGGCCGGTCATGCATCTGTGAGCGTTCACAGTAGAGAAATGTTCCGGACACTTGTCAATGGTTGTTCGTGTGCGGTTATGTTGCGTTGCCACATCGAGATCGACTGTGTGCACGTTCCCAGAAACGTCCCGGACATCCCCGTTCCAACTCCCCAGGTTTCAGGAGAGACTCATGCCGCAGACCACTCCCAAGGGCCTGCATCGGCTCGCGTTCGGCGGGGACTACAACCCCGAACAGTGGCCGGAAGGCGTATGGCAGGAGGACGTCCGGCTGATGCGCGAGGCCGGCGTCACCATGGTGAGCGTCGGGATCTTCTCCTGGGCCCTGCTCGAACCCGAGCCCGGCCGCCACGACTTCGGCTGGCTCGACCGCGTCCTCGACCTGCTGCACGAGAACGGCGTCCGCGTCGACCTCGGCACCCCCACCGTGGCGCCGCCCGCCTGGTTCTACCGCGCCCACCCCGAGGCCCTGCCCGTCACCGCCGAGGGCGTCCGCCTCTCGTACGGCTCACGCGGGGCGATCTGCCACAGTTCGCCCGCCTACCGCACGGCCGCCGCCGGGATCACCACCGCGCTCGCCCAGCGGTACGGCAGCCACCCGGCGCTCGCCCTCTGGCACGTCCACAACGAGTACGGCGTCCCCGTCAGCGCCTGCTACTGCGACAACTGCGCCGCCCACTTCCGCCGCCGGCTCCACGAGACGTACGGCTCCGTGGACGCCGTGAACGAGGCCTGGGGCACCGCCTTCTGGGGCCAGCGCTACGGCACGTACGAGGAGATCGACCCACCCCGCGCCACCCCCACCGTCGGCAACCCCGCCCAGCAGCTCGATTACCGCCGCTTCGCCGACGCCACCATCCGGGAGAACTTCCGGATGGAACGGGACATCCTCCACGAACTGACCCCGGACATCCCCGTCACCACCAACTTCATGACCGCGCTCAGCCAGTGCGACTCGATCGACTACTGGGCCTGGGGCCGCGAGGTCGACCTCGTCACCAACGACCACTACCTCATCACCGACGGCCGCCGCACCCACGTCAACCTGGCCATGGCCGCCGACCTCACCCGCTCCGTCGCCGGCGGCGCGCCCTGGCTGCTCCTGGAGCACTCCACCTCCGGCGTGAACTGGCAGGCCCGCAACCCGGCCAAGCGCCCCGGCGAGATGGCCCGCAACTCCCTCGCCCACGTCGCCCGCGGCTCCGAGGGCGCGATGTTCTTCCAGTGGCGCCAGTCCCGGCGCGGCGCCGAGAAGTTCCACTCCGCGATGGTCCCGCACGGCGGCACCGACACCCGGATCTGGCGCGAGGTCGTCGCCCTCGGCGCCGGCCTGGAGGCCCTGGAGGAGGTGCGGGGCAGCCGGACCGTCCCGGACGTCGCCATGGTCTGGGACTGGCACTCCTGGTGGGCGCAGAACCTGGAATGGCGGCCGAACGCGGCCCACGAGGCCCGCGAGCGCGCCGACAGCTTCTACGAGACCCTCTACGACCGGCACCTCACCGTCGACTTCGCCCACCCCGAGTCCGACCTGTCGGCCTACCCGCTCGTCGTCGTGCCCGCGCTCTACCTCACCACCGAGGCCGCCGGACAGAACCTCCGCGAGTACGTCGAGAACGGCGGCACCCTCGTCGTCTCGTACTTCTCCGGGATCGTCGACGAGCACGACGCCGTGCACCCCGGCGCCTACCCGGGCGCCCTGCGCGAGGTCCTCGGCCTCACCGTGGACGAGTGGTCCCCGCTCCTGGACGACCAGCGCGTGACGGTCCGCGGGCCGGACGGCGCCACGCTCACCGGAGACGTCTGGACCGAGTTCGTCCGCCCGCGCGGGGCCCAGACCGTGTGGTCGTACGCGGACGGCCCGGCCGCCGGCGGGCCCGCCGTCACCCGGCACCGGCTCGGCCGGGGCACCGCCTGGTACGTCTCCACCCGTCTCGACGCGGCCTCGCTCGACGCGATCCTCGCCGCCGCCTGCGAGGACGCCGGGATCGCCCCGCGCACCGCGCTCCCGCACGACGTGGAGGTCGTGCACCGCGCGGGTGCCGACGCCCGGTACGTCTTCGCCCTCAACCACTCCGCCGAGGACGCCGAGGTGACGTTGGACGGCTCCGGCACGGAGCTCCTCCACGGCGACACGGCGGACGGCAAGCTCACCGTCCCGGCCGGGGCCGTCAGGGTCGTACGCCTCGACGCCTGAGCCCACTCCCCCCTGAACTCCCCGGGGGCGGCCCGCACCCGCTGCGCCGCCCCCGGGTGAGCCGTACCACCGCAAGGAACCACCGCACGCCCCTCACATCCGCCACCGTCGAAGGGACTCGACGATGCACCCCCTCCGCAGCCGCATCCGCCTGCGCGCCACGGCCCTCGCCGCCGCGCTCGGCGCCCTGCTCCTGGCCCCGCTGCCCGCGGCGCAGCACGCCGAAGCGGCCTCCACCCTCACCAACGCGGGCTTCGAGGCCGACGGCACCGGCACCGCCACCCCCTCCGGCTGGTCCACCTACTCCGCCGCCGGACAGAACTCCGCCTCCTTCACCGAGGCCGGCGGCCACAGCGGCGGCCACCGCCTGAGCCACTGGTCCTCCGCCGCCTACAAGGTGGAGACGTACCAGTACCTGACCGGTCTCACCGACGGCAGCTACACCCTCAGCGCCTGGGTGCGCTCCGGCGGCGGGCAGAACTCCGCCTACCTCGCCCTGCGCAACTGCGGCTCCGCCGAGCAGCGCACCGACCTGCCGGTGACGTCGAGCGGCTGGATACGGATCGTCACCCCGGTCACGGTCGTCGGCGGGGCCTGCACGATCAGCGTCAACTCGGATGCCCACGCGGGCAATTGGATCAACGTCGACGACCTCACCTTCACCCCGGGCACGAGCGGGCTCAGCGTGAAGGGCGTCGACCTGTCCGCGCTGAAGAAGAGCGAGGACCTCGGCGGCACCTACAGGTCGAGCTCCGGCACCACCGGCGACCCGGTCGCCCTCCTGAAGAACTCCGGCGCCAACTACGGCCGTCTCAAGGTGTGGGTGAACCCGGCGGACGGCTACAACGACAAGGCGCGCGTCCTCGCGACCGCGAAGCGGATCAAGGCGCAGGGCATGAAGCTCCTCGTCGACTTCCACTACTCCGACGTCTGGGCCGACCCCGGCGCCCAGACCAAGCCCGCCGCCTGGTCGGGCCACTCGTACACCCAGCTCAAGACCGACGTCTACAACCACACCTACGACGTCCTCAACGCCCTCAAGGCGCAGGGCACCACGGCCGACATGGTGCAGATCGGCAACGAGATCAACACCGGCATGCTGTGGCCGGAGGGCTCCACGAGCAACTGGACCCAGCTCGCCGGCCTGCTCAAGTCCGGGATCTCCGCCGCCAAGACGGTCTCGTCGAGCACTCAGATCGCCCTGCACCTCGCCAACGGCGGCGACAACGCGCTGTACCGCACGTGGTTCGACAACGCGACGGCGCAGGGCGTGGGTTACGACGTGATCGCGCTGTCCTTCTACGGCTACTGGCACGGCGCGCTGTCCTCGCTCCAGGCCAACCTCGACGACGTCTCGGCGCGTTACGGCAAGAAGGTGCTGGTCGCGGAGACCGCCTACCCGTTCCGTCTGGACAGCGAGGACGCCCACGAGAACATCATCGACCTCTCCTCCGAGCTGGTCTCCGGCTATCCGGCGAGCAGCGCGGGCCAGACGGCCTGGCTGCGGGACGTCATGAACGTCGTCGAGGCCGTGCCGAACGGCCGCGGCCTCGGCGTCGTGTACTGGGAGCCCACCTGGACGGCCGTCGCGGGCAACGGCTGGGACCCGGCCGACCCGGCCTCGGGCAACGGCTGGGAGAACCAGGCGCTGTTCGACTACGACAACAGGCTGCTGCCGGCGGCGGGCGTGCTCGCGCACCGCTGACCCGTTCGCCGTGCCGAAGGGGCGGGCCCGTGCGGGAGCCCGCCCCTTCCGTGCGCCCTGGCTACCACTCGGCCAGCGAGCCGTCGTCGCGGCGCCAGGCCGGGTTGCGCCAGCGATGCCCGACCTCGGCGGCCCGCTCGACGGCCTTCGCGTCGACCTCGATCCCGAGACCGGGGCCGGTCGGCAGGGCCACGTGCCCGTCCTCGTACCGGAAGACCGTGGGGTCGACGAGGTAGTCGAGCAGGTCGGAGCCGGTGTTGTAGTGGATGCCGAGGCTCTGCTCCTGGATCAGGAGGTTCGGCGCGGCGAAGCCGACCTGGAGGCAGGAGGCGAGCGCGATCGGGCCCAGCGGGCAGTGCGGGGCGAGGGAGACGTCGTACGCCTCCGCCATCGCGGCGATCCTGCGGACCTCCGAGATGCCGCCCGCGTGCGACAGGTCGGGCTGCGCGACGGCGATGCCCTGGGCGAGGACCTTCTTGAAGTCCCACCGGGAGTAGAGGCGTTCGCCCGTCGCGATGGGGATCGAGGTGGAGCGGACGATGTCGCCGATGTGGTCGCTCATCTCGGGGACGACCGGCTCCTCCACGAAGAAGGGCAGGTACGGCTCCAGGAGCGGCAGGACCCGGCGGGCCATCGGGGCGGTGAGGCGGCCGTGGAAGTCGATCGCGATGTCGAACTCGTCGCCGACGGCCTCGCGGATGGACGCGACGCGGTCCACGATCCCCTGCGTGGCCGCGGGGGTGTCGATGAGCCGCAGCTGGGCGGAGGCGTTCATCTTGATCGCGGTGAAGCCCTCGTTCTTACGGGCCAGGGCCTCGCTCGCGACCTCGTCGGGGCGGTCGCCGCCGATCCAGCTGTAGACGCGTGCGCGGTCGCGGACGTTGCCGCCGAGGAGCTGCCAGACGGGGACCCCGAGGGCCTTGCCGGTGATGTCCCAGAGGGCCTGGTCGATGCCGGCGACGGCGCTGGAGAGGACCGGGCCGCCGCGGTAGAAGCCGCCCTTGGTGAGGACCTGCCAGTGGTCCTCGATCTTCATCGGGTCCTGGCCGATCAGATAGTCGGAGAGCTCCTCGACGGCGGCGGCGACGGTGTGGGCGCGGCCCTCGACGACGGGCTCGCCCCAGCCGGTGATGCCCTCGTCGGTGTCGATCCGGAGGAAGCACCAGCGGGGGGCGACGAGGTAGGTGCGCAGGGCGGTGATCTTCACGGGGATTCTCTCTTCACTCGCGTTCCTTCGGAGTCCTTCACTTCGACTCCTTCTTCACGGTCCAGCCGCCGTCGACGACCAGGTCCGTTCCGGTGATGTAGGCGGCGTCGGCGGAGGCCAGGAAGGCGACGGCGGCCGCGACCTCCTCGGGGCGGCCGAGCCGGGAGAGGGCGGTGGCGTCGGCGGAGATCCGCCGCCCCTCCTCGTCGACGTCGTTCCACACGTCGGTGAGGATCGGGCCCGGCAGCACCGAGTTGAAGCGGACCTCGGGCCCGTACTCGACGGCGAGCTGGCGGACGAGCGCGCACATCCCGCCCTTCGCGGCGGCGTACGCGGCGTAGCCGGGCAGACCGAAGGCGGCGTGCACGCTGGAGGTGGCGACGAGGCTGCCGCGCTCGGCGCGCAGGTCGTCGAGGAAGACGCGGGTGGCGAAGTAGAGGGCGCGCAGGTTCACGGCCAGCTCCCGGTCCCAGGTGGCGACGGGGAGTTCGTGGGCCGCGGCCAGGGTGTGGATGAAGGCGTTGCTGTGCAGGACGCTCACGGGGCCGAAGCGGGTGTGGGCCTCTTCCCGGAGGGCCTTCCAGTCGGCTTCGGAGGCGACGTCGCAGCGGACGTAGGCGGCGCGGCCGCCGGCGGCGCGGATGGCGGCGGCGACGGCCTCGCCCGCCTCGTCGGCGATGTCGGAGACGAGCACCGCGGCGCCTTCGGCGGCGAGCCGGACGGCGCTGGCGGCGCCGATGCCGGAGGCCGCGCCGGTGACGACGGCGGTCTGTCCGGAGAAACGGTTCATGGGAGTGGGTTCCTGGTGTCTGCGGGGAGGGTCAGCGGGTGATGTCCTGGGCCGAGAGGAGACCGAGCTCGGTGCGGCGCGGGAGGCCCTCCCAGTCGCCCGGTACGGAGACGGCGAAGGCTCCGCAGAGGGCGCCGAGGCGGAGGCGTTCCGCGGGCGGGGCGCCGTCGAGTACGGCGGAGAGGTAGCCGGAGACGAAGGCGTCGCCCGCGCCGACGGGGTCGACGGCGGTGACCGGTACGGCCGGGCGGTGGTGGAGCTCGTCGTCGACGACGGCGAGGGCTCCCCGGGCGCCGAGCTTGAGGACGGTCTGCCGGGGGCCGAGCCGGGCGAGGGCGCGGGCCATCCGCTCGGGCTCCTCCTCCGGCACGAACAGGGCGGCCTCCTCGGGGCCGGCGAAGACGATGTCGGCGTACGGCAGGAGGCGGGCGAGCACGGCGGCGGCCTCGGCGCGGCTCCAGAGCCGTTCGCGGTGGTTGACGTCGAAGGAGACGGTGACCCCGGCGGCGTGGGCGAGGGCGACGGCCTGTTCGACGGCGGCGCGCGCGGTGGTGCTCAACGCCGGGGTGATGCCGGTGACATGGAGGATCCGGGCCCCGGTGATCCGGTCCTCGTCGAGGTCCTCGGGGGCGAGCCGGGAGCCCGCGAGGCCGGACCGGTAGTAGGTGACGCGGAGCCGGTCGACGGTGCGGCGCTCGCGGAGCATCAGGCCGGTGGGGGCGGTCGGGTCGGTGCGGGCGGTGGACACGTCGACGCCTTCGGCACGCAGCCCGGCGAGGACCATCGCGCCGGTGGCGTCGTCGCCGACGCGGCCGGTCCAGGCCGCCGCGTGACCGAGCCGGCTGACCCCGACGGCGACGGTCGCCTCGGCCCCGGCCCAACCGAGGCGCATCGAGGCGCCGTTGGCGAACGGACCGGGCCCGGTGGCGGCGACGACGGCCATGACCTCGCCGAGGGTGACGAGGGCGGGTCCCGTGCTCATCGGCCCATCCCGTCGAGGAACGCGGCGGCGCGCTCGGCCAGGGCCGCGAGGGAACCGCCCTCGCAGGCGTCGCCGACCAGCGGGCTGCCGATGCCGAGGGCGGCGGCCCCGGCGGCGAGGTAGGCGGGGGCGTCGGCGGCGCCGATGCCGCCGGTCGGCACGAGGGGCACGTCGGGCAGCGGCGCGCGGACGGCCCGGAGGTACTCCGGTCCGCCGGTGGCGGCGGGGAAGAGCTTCACCATGCTGGCGCCCGCCCGCCAGGCCGTGAGGATCTCGGTCGGGGTGTACGCGCCGGGCAGCACCGGGACGCCCAGACGGACGGCCTCGGCGATGACCTCGGTGGAGGTGGTCGGAGTGATGAGGTACGTGGCTCCGGCCTCGACCGCCGCCTGCGCCTCGGCGGGCGTGGTGACCGTGCCGGCGCCGAGGGCGAGTCCGGGCGGGGCGTCGGCGGCGTACTCGCGCAGGGCGTCGAGCACGCCGGGGGTGGTGAGGGTGAACTCGGCGGCGCGGACGCCCGATGCCAGGAGCGTGTCGGTGACTTCGGCGAACCGGGTGGCGGAGGCGGAGCGGAGGATCGCGATGACGGGAACGGCGTCGAGGGCGGCGCGCAGCCCGTCGTACGGGGAGGTCATGGGCTTCCTTGTCGGGGGGAGGTGGGGTCGGGGGTCGGCGTACGGGGCCGGTGGCGGCGGCTCGCGTACGGGGAGGGCCTGCGGATCAGCGGTCGGCGTACGGGGCGGGCCTGGGCTACCGGAGTCGGCGTACGGGGCGGGCCGGCCCGCGGATCAGCGGTCCGCGTACGGCAAAGGCCCGCGTTTCAGCGGTCCGCGTACGGCGTCGTCGGCAGGCCCGTCGTCCCCGGGTGGCAGATGAAGAGGCGGCCCGCGTCGGGTTCGGCGCGCAGACGGGTCTCGTCGAGGCCCGCGGTCGCCGTCGTGATGACCAGGACGTCGAGCCCGGGTCCGGCGAAGGCGCAGCTCGTCACGTGGGTGGCGGGGACCTCCACGCGCGCGTGGAGGCTGCCGTCGGGCGCGAAGGCGAGGACTTCGCCGCCTCCCCAGACGGCGACCCAGACGCGGCCCTCGCTGTCGACGGCGAGGCCGTCGGGGACGCCCCGGTCGAAGGCGGCGAAGGGGCGGCGGTCGCTCAGGGCGCCGGTCTCCGGGTCGTAGGCGAAGACGTCGACGCGGCGGGTGGGGCTGTCGGCGTAGTAGAGGCGGGTGCCGTCGGGGCTCCAGCCGAGGCCGTTGGAGACGGTGACGGAGTCGAGCAGGGTGACGAGCCCGTCGCGGTCGAGGCGGTAGAGGGCGCCGGCGCCGGGGCTCTCGTCGTAGGCCATGGTTCCGGCGAGGAGCCGTCCGGCGGGGTCGACGGCCGCGTCGTTCATGCGGCGCGGGAGGCCGTCGTCGGGGAGGACGGGCGCGGCGACCTCGACGGCCTCGGTGACCGGCCGACCGTCCGTCAGGTGCAGGAAGGACGTGCCGGCGGCGGCGAGGAGGGCGCCGGAGGCGCAGGGCAGGACGGCGCCGACGGGCCGGTCGAAGCGGAGGGTGCCGAGGGGTTCGAGGTCCGGCGCCTCCTCGCCGGGAACGAGCGCGGCCCGGTGGACGAGTCCCTCGGGGATGTCCACCCAGAGGAGTTCCTGGCGCCGGGCGTCCCAGACGGGTCCTTCGGTCAGGCGTCCGGGCTGGGGGGTGCAGGGTACGGCCCTGAGGTGGTGCATCTGGCCTCCTCGGTCGGCGTCGGGTGTGGCGCGAGAAAAACTACGGCTTCGTCTAACGGTTGTAAATAACCTCCCCTCCGCTTCTTCCAACCCTTTGAATAAGATCGGTGGCAGGGGTACGGGACAGGCCGAGCGGAGGACAGCACAGATGATCAAGCGGACGTCGCAGGAGATCCGCCGCCTCAACCGCTTCGAGGTCCTGCGCCGCTTCTACGCGGGGGCGGGTGCGATGAGCCGCCAGGACCTCGCGGCGGCGACCGGCCTCTCCTTCGCCACCGTCGCCAACCTCACCGCCGAACTCCTGGAGGCGGGTGTCCTCGTCGAGGCCGGCCACGAGGACTCCAGCGGCGGCCGGCCCCGCGCGCGGCTCGCGGTCAACGCCGAGCGGGGCGCGCTGATCGGCATCGACATCGCCGAGACCGCCGTCCACGCGGAGCTCTTCGACCTGGCCCTGGAGGTCCGCCACTCCGTCGAGCGCCCCCTCCCCCCGGGCGACGTCCGGCCCGCCGACGTGGTCGAGCAGCTCGCGGCCTGCGTCGAGGAGCTCCTGGAGGGGTCGGGGGTGTCCCGCGAGCGGGTCCTCGGGGCGGGCGTGAGCGTGCCGGGCATGGTGGAGCACGAGGGCGGCGTCTCCTCGTACTCCCCGTACTGGTCCTGGCGCGAGGTCCCGCTGCGGGCCCTGCTCGACGAGCGTCTCGGGCTGCCCCTCCGGCTCGACAACCCGCTGCGCGCCAGCACGGTCGCCGAGCTGTGGTTCGGTGCCGGACGGGAGGTCGACGACCTGGTGGTGGTCACCCTGCGCGCCGGTGTCGGCGCCGGGATCGCGATCGACGGGCAGCTCTACCGGGGCTTCACCAACAGCGCGGGCGAGTGGGGCCACACCTGCCTCGCGGTCGACGGCCGGCCGTGCACCTGCGGCAACCGGGGCTGTGTGGAGGCGTACGTCTCCACCCGGGGGATCGCGCAGACCTGGCGCGAACTCGCCCCCGGCGACGAGCGGGCGACGGGCCCGGACGACGCGGCGACGGTCGCAGCGCTGGCGCGCGCGGCGACGGAAGGGGACCCGGTGGCCGAGGCCGTCGTCGACCGGACGGCCCGTCACCTGGGCGCGGCGGTCGCGAATCTGATCAACCTGCTGAACCCCCGGGTGCTCGTCCTCGGCAACCAGGTCGTCGACCTGCTCGGCGAGCGCCTGCTCGACGCCACGTACGAGGCGGTCGGCCGGCACGTCCTGCCGCTGCCGCACCGGGCCGCGACCCTGCGGCGCAGCGCGGTGCCGCACAACGCGGTGACGCGGGGCGCGGCCGCCTTCGCCCTGGAGGGCTTCCTCGACGACCGGGAGGTCTTCGGCCCGGTGAGCCGGATGCGCCAGCCCCGGGACCGGAAGGGCGCGGGCCGCGCGGACGGAGCCGTCGCCGGTACGTGAGTCAGGGCACCGGCCGGTGGCCCAGGCGGGCCGACAGGCCGGCCGCGCCCTTGACGGCGAGGGCGGTGAGTTCGTTCTCCCGGTCGTCGTTCCAGCGGTGCGCCGGCACGGAGACGGACAGCGCCGCGACGATCCGGCCGGAGCGGTTCCGTACGGGTGCGGCGACACAGCTGACGTCGGGGTTCGACTCCTGCTGTTCGACGGCGACGCCGAGGATCCGGATCTCCGCGAGCGCGGCCCTCAGCGCGTCCGGGTCGGTGAGGCTCCGGGGCGTCATGGCGAGGAGTTCGCGCCCTTCGAGGCGCTCGTCGAGCTCGTCCTGGGGAAGGGCGGCGAGCAGCATCTTGCCGACGGCGGTGCAGTGGGCGGGGAGCCGGCGGCCGGCGGCCGAGACCATCCGTACCGCGTGGCTGGAGTCCACCTTGGCGATGTAGATGACGTCCGTGTCCTCCAGGACGGCGACGTGGACGGTCTCGCCGCAGGTGTCGGCGACCTCCCGGGCGACCTGGTGCCCCTCGGCGGCGAGGTCGAGCTGCTCGGCGTACCGGCTGCCGAGCTGGTACGTACGGACGCCGAGCCGGTACCGGCCGGGCTGTTCGGGCGCCGGGACGAGGTAGCTGCGGGCGGTCAGGGTGGTGACCAGCTCGTGGGCGGTGGTGCGCGGCAGCCCGAGCCTGCGGGTGATCTCGGGGGCGGACAGGGTGCCGTCGCCCTGGAGGAAGAGCTCCAGTATGTCGAATGCCCTGGTCACCGCCGGAACGAGTCGTCCCATGGTCCCCACCCCCACCTTCACGCTGTTCGATATCTCGTACGGCGACCGAAATCGCGGACAGAGAGTAGCGCGACCCCCCTCCCGCCCGACACCCCCGCGGACCGCGACCGCCCTCCCCGTCAGTCGGCCTCCGGCTCGGCGAGCAGGTCGTCGACGAGGGCGAGGCGCGTCTCGGGGAAGTACTCCGCGATCGCCTCGCGCATCATGGCCTCGCCTTCCGGATCGGGGGTTCCGCACTTCTCCCGGGTCTCCCGGTCGGGCCAGCGGGCGTACGCCACCCAGGTCCCGTCGTCCGCCCGGTGGAGCCGGGAGCCGTAGCTGCCGCACTCCTGATGGATCGCCACGGTCACCCGGTGCCAGCCGTCCACGAGCAGCTGCTCCTTGCCCGGACGCACCCGCCACCGGTACACCACCGCGAACATATCCCCGCCTCCCTCGTCACGATCGGCGGCCCGCGCCGCCCCCGGCAACGACAGAACTACACCGACCAGTTCACTGTCAAGACTGAACCGTTCGGTAGACCATGCGGCGAGCTATCGAAGCGCTTCGACCCTTTCGTTGCGGGATCACGTGACCGTCACAGGGGCAGCATGAGTCGCTCCGGGGATTCTCGGGGCCGGGTCTCCTGACGTGTAACCCAATACCCTTTGCGGATACGGGAAGTGGATCCGCGGCACACCTTGACACGCCCCTCAGCCCACCGAGCATCGAAGTGCTTCGAAACCCCATCCCCCCGCTCTCCATCAAGGGACTCGCACGTGACCGCACTCCGGCAGCCCTTCCATGACCCGGCCCTCCCCGTGGCCCGCAGGGTCGACGACCTCCTCGACCGGCTCACGGCCGACGAACGCCTCGCCCTGCTCCACCAGTTCACGCCCGGGGCGGCTCGGGGAAGGGGAACTCCTCTACCGTTCCTGCGACTTCGCGGACGGGGTGTCGGAGGCGACGGTGACGGCCGCGGGCGAGGGCACCGTCGAACTGGCCCTCACGGACGGCTCGCTCCTGTCCCGCGTCGAGCTCGCCCCGACGGGCGGTCCGTACACCTGCCGCACCGTCACCACGCGCCTCGACCTCACGGACGTGACCGACCTCCGGGTCCGCCTCGGCGGACCCGTGCGCCTCGCTCAGATCGACTTCACCGCGCCGGCTCCGTCCAGGCGCCGTCCCGCATGAGGTGCCGTCCCACCAGTTCGGGTTCCTCGTGCCAGGCCTGGACCTCGGTGGGGCGGACCCGGAACCAGGAGTAGGCGGGGCCCGAGCCGCGGGGGTCCCAGCCCGTCTTCTTGTGGAACGCGTCCGCCGCCTCCACCGGGACCTGCTCGGGGCCGAAGGTCGTGACCTCGCCGTCGAGCAGGACGACGTCCCGGGTGTGCCCGAGGGCGAGGCGCGCCCGGCCGTTGGCGGCGAGGTTGCGGCCGGTGGGGTTGGAGAGGCGGGTGCACAGCCACAGGTGGGTGCTGTCCCAGAGGAAGGAGAGCGGCACGAGGTACGGCTCCCCGGTCGCGTCCGCCGTGGACACCCAGATGTCCTGTTCCTCGTCGAGCCGGCCGAGCACGTCCCGTATGCGGCGGGCGGTGTCACGTGGGGGCTGAGTGTTCGTCATGAGGGGGAGGCTACCGGGCCCCCGTTCGGGGGCCCGGTGTTTCACTGGGTCAGCGTCGTGCTGTCGAAGAGTTCCCCGGTGTCGCTGTACGCGTTCATGACGAGCTGGGTCGGCGAGACCGAGACCTGCACGTACTCGAACCGCGCCGACCGGTACGCGCTCCAGAACGGCTGGCTCAGGGTGAACTGGTTGAGTCCGTTGCCGCCGCCGCCGGAGACGACGTACGTCACGCCCGCCGCGTTGATCGCACCCGCGCGCAGCGGGTGACTCCGCTCGTAGTTGTGGGAGTTGCCGGAGAGGCAGAGCCTGACCCCGTACTGGTCGAGGAGCGGTACGAGACCGGAGAGGACCGTCGACGAGCTGGAGCTGCTGGTCGTCGAGCTGTAGGGCGGGCGGTGGACGACGCAGATCTTCCACGCCGCCGTCGCGGCGGCGAGGTCGGCGTCGATGAAGGCGCGCTGCGCGGAGCCGGCCGTCAGCGGCTGCTCGCTGTCGACGACGAGGACGTGGAGGTCGCCCCAGTTGTAGCTGTACCAGCGCTGGTTGTTCGGCGACCACAGGTTCCGGGCCGCGGCCCCGTCGCCGTAGTACTCCTTGTTGCCGTTCGCCGGATAGAGGCTCCGGGTCCGGATGACCGGGCCGTACTGCTTGTAGAAGCGGTTGTCGAAGTCGGAGTAGAAGTGCTCCGGATCGGGGTCCTGGGCGTCCGGGTACACGTTGTCGCCGAGCGTCTGCACGAACTGGGCCGACGACGCGTTGATCAGGTTGGCGATGCTCAGCTCCTGCCCCGAGCCGCCTCCGTAGTCGCCGACCGCCGCGAAGGTGAAGGGCGTGCCCGGCGCGGGTGCGGTGGTGAAGCGGTTGCCGGCGAGCGTGGCGTTGCCCGACTTCACCTGGTAGACGTACTCGGTTCCGGGTGCGAGCCCGCCGAGCAGCATGGCGTGCTGCAGCTGCGGAGTGGGGTCGTAGACGCTCTCGGTGAACGAGCCGGCGCCGAAGTCGACGGTGCTGTCGGTCGCGAAGTTGGTCCACCACAGCACGCGCGCGCTCGTCGCGTCGGTCTGGACGACGTACGGGCCGCGGGTGACGATGACGGTTCCGGCCGCCGGGGTGGAGCCGGCCCTCCCGGACGTGAGCGCGGAGACGTTGCCGGCGGAGTCGACGGCCGCGATCCGGTAGGTGTACGACGTCGACGGGGTGAGTCCGTTGTCGGAGTACGTCTTGCGGAGCGGCTCCTCCACCGTGGCGACGAGGACGTTGTTGCGGAAGACCTGGTAGCCGGCGACGTCGCTGGAGCTCGACGAGCCCCAGGTGATGTCGAGCCGGCTGTCGGAGTACCGGCGCACCACCACGCTGCTGTTCGAGACCGCCGAAGGGGCGCTCGTGTCGTTCGAGGTCTTGGTCGTGACGGCGATGGTGGCGGCCGGGCCGACGTGTCCCGCCACGTCGACGGCGCGGACGGCGAACTGGTAGGCGCGGTTGGCGAACAGCTTGCTCGCGGTGTAGCTGGTGCCGCCGTCGGTCGTCGCGATCTGGACCAGGCTCTCGACGGGCGCCCCGACGGCGCCGCGGAGGATCCGGTAGCCGGTGATCTTGGCGACGGCCGTGGACTTGGTCCAGGTGAGCTTGACGCCCGAGGACGTGAGCGAGCTCGTCTTGAGGTTCGTCGGTGCTGTCGGCACTGTGGTGGGATCCGCCTGCTGGGTGAGCACGTCGACGGGCGCCGAGCGTGCCGATTCGACTCCGGCGATCACGGTGCTGACCTCGTACCGGTACGTCGTCGTCGCGGTCAGCCCGGTGTCCTCCAGCAAGGTGCCCGGCTGTTCGGCGATCAGCACGTCGTTCCGGTAGACCCGGTAGGTCTCGGCGCCCGTGACCGCGGTCCAGATCAGTCGTACGGTCGACGAGCTCAGCGCCTGACCGGCGAGCAGCTCCGGTGGCACCGCGTCGGCGGCGCTCGCCGGACGGGGTGAGACGACGACGTCGCCGACGTCCAGCGCCAGTCCGGCCCCGAGGGCATAGGCGACGAAGCTGCGGCGGCTCAGAGCCATGGTCATTTCCTCATCTCGGCCGACACGTCATGTGACCTGTGCGCCACCGGATTCCCCGACCGGGCGGTGATCGACCAGCACAGCCTGACCGCCGGACGGCCCCAGGCCGCCGATTACACCGAAAGCGGCATGTCGCGGACAGGCCCGGCCCCAGGGCCCCGGCTCGTCGCCGAGTCGGCTCACGGGCGCAGGAGGGGGAATGCGGCCCGCTCCCAGAGGATGCGGAGAGCGACCGGCTCGGCCCGGTCCTCCCCCTCCGTCCGCCACACCTTCGTCTGCCCGGTGGTGTCGTCGTACGCCGGCCAGCCCGGGTCGCCCGTGGCGGCGAAGCCGGCCCAGGCGCCCACCATGCGGCGGGCGAGGTCGTGGTCGGCGGCGGTGGGGGCGCCGCCGATGAGGAACGAGACGCAGTCCCTGTCGGCGTTGCCGAAGGCGAAGGGGATGTCCGCGCAGTGCCAGGCCCGCACGGCTCCGTGCGGGCCGCCGCGCCGGCGGTCGAAGCGGGACAGGAACGCCCGGCCGCCTCCTCGGGTCTGCTGCTCGGCGAGCCGGGCGGCGTACTCTCCGAAGAGGAGGTCGCCGAAGACGGCCAGGTAGACGTCGAGCACGGGGGCGCCGGGCAGCGCGGCGCGGTAGCCGTCGACGAGATCTTCGGGCAGCCCGAAGTCCGCGGCGAACCGGTCGAGTTGCTCCTCCGTGGTGACCTTGGCGCAGCTGTTCACCGCGTCGAACAGCCAGTACTCCTCCGTGGTGTGGCAGACGAGGAGGTCCACGTCCCGGCCCGCACCGGCGGCCAGGCCCGTGAGGGGGTCGACGGGCAGGGTGTCGCCGTCGAGGACGGGGGCGTACAGCGAGGGGTCGTAGTGGCGGGATCCGGAGGCCGGGTCCCGCCGGTACGCCTCGACGACCTGGTCGGAGGCGGCGACCAGGGCCTGCGGGCTCGCGGCGGCCAGGCCCTCGGGGGTGGCCGGGCAGCCGGCCGCGGCGGCGATCTCGCGGGTGGTCGCGGCGGCGATGTCGGGCGTGTAGTGGGGGCTGGCGGGGCTGTGGACGACGGCCCGGCGGAACAGGCCGCGCGCCCGGTCCATCACCATGAGGCAGGCGACCGAGGCGCCCCCGGAGGACTGGCCGGCGACCGTGACGTTGCCGGGGTCGCCGCCGAACGCGGCGATGTTTTCCCGCACCCAGCGCAGGGCGGCGATCTGGTCGAGGAGTCCCCGGTTGCCGGGGTACGACGTCTCTTCGGAGTCCGGGAGGTGCCCGAACCCCTCGAAGCCCACCCGGTAGTTGAGGGTGACGACGACGAGACCGGCGCGGGCGAGGGCGTCGCCGTCGAAGTCGGGCTGGGCCGAGGAGCCGAAGGTGTAGGCGCCGCCGTGGATCCAGACCAGGACGGGCAGGGAGCCGCCGTCCGGGGCCGGGGTCCAGACGTTGACGGTGAGGATGTCCTCGTCTCCGGGCGTCCACACGGGCGAGCCGGGCAGCTCCGCCGACTGCGGGGCGATGGGGCCGAAGGCCGTGCAGTCCCGTACGCCGCTCCACGCCTCCGCCGGGGCGGGCTCCCGGAACCGGCGGGGGCCGAACGGCGGTGCGGCGTAGGGGATTCCGAGCACGGCGACGACGTCGTCCGACGCCCGGAAGCCTCGTACCGCACCGCACGTCGTCTTGAAGATGTCCATGGCCTCAGCCTGCCAGCACACCCCTGACCGGCACCAACACCAAGATCATGACGATTGACACACCGATGATGTCAATGACCGTGCCCTCAGGGCGCGGTCGGAACGGCAGCGGATCGCCCGCCGGGCCGAGCCCCCTCCGCCGTACGCGCGAGAGGGGGTCGGCCCGGAGTCGCGGGCGGGCCGCTCCGGCTCAGTTCAGCCGGGTGTCCGCGTAGAAGGTCATCGCCCGGCACTCGTACTCGGCGAGGCCGACGGCGATCCGGTCGAAGTTCTCCCGGAACCGGCCGTCCTCGACGTAGGTCCTGGCCAGCCCCCGGTACGCCTCGGCGTTCGGGGTCCAGAAGCGGCAGACGTCCCGGTAGTGGACGTCCACCTCGGCCTGCACCGCCGGGTCGTCGGCGGGCGTTCCGGCGGCCATGAACTCGGCGAACCGGATCATCTGGGCGGTGACCTCGCGCTGCCACTGCTCGGATGTCTCCGGGGTCAGCGCCTCGACGGCCCGCCGGGACTGCTCGTACGCCTGCGGATAGCGCGCGCGGGTCTCGGCCTCGAGCTCCGGGTCGGGCTGGAAGCCCTCGAAGAGGTTCTCGGGGCGGTTGATCTCCACCATGTGCGTGTCCTCGCTCTTCTCGAGTTCGGCGATGGTGCGGGCGACCGTGCGGGCCAGGGTGCCGAGCCGGTCCTGCTCCGCGAGCAGCCGGGTGTGGTGCTCGCGCAGGACCGTCACGCGGTCGGCCCCGCTGTCCAGGACCTCCCGGATCTCGCGCAGGCCCAGGTCCAGCTCGCGCATGAGCAGGATCTGCTGGAGGCGCAGCAGCTGGGGCTGCTCGTAGTGGCGGTGCCCGTCGTCCGCGGTCCAGGCGGGCGCCAGCAGCCCGATCTCGTCGTAGTGCCGCAGCGTCCGGGAGGTCACCCCGGACATCCGGGCCACGTCCGCGATCGACCAGGCCATGATGGTGTCCTTCCTTCGCCGGGGCCGGTGTTTCCGGCCCCGTTCGAGGACCGTAGGGGTTGACGCCGCGTCAACCACAAGTCGTTCAGTTCCCGCCGCCGGGACCGAAGCCGCCCCGGAGGGTGGTGCGGCCGCCGTCGGGGCCGGTCAGGAGGATGGTGTACGTGTCGGCCGAGGCGTCCCGTACCCCTTCGGCGTGGTTGTACTGGGCGGCGAAGGTGTGGGGGCCGGGCGGCACCGTACGGCCCGGCTTGAGCGTCCACCGGTAGACCAGGGCCCGGGGCTCCTCGGTGACGGTCACGGTGAAGTCCTCGGCGGGGCGGGTGCGCCAGTGTCCCGTGCTCACGACGCCGGGGCCGCGGGCGATCCGCAGCTCGACGGTGAGGCCGGCGACCGGGGATTCCGTGGTGACGGCGAGGTCGCTCTGCGCCCACCAGCGGTTGCCGCCGGGGTCGACGGTGCCGGCCGCGCGGGCGGTGGGTCCGGGGGCGGGAAGGGTGGTGGCGGGTCCGGCGGGCCGGTCGCCCGGGGTGGTCACGGCGAGGCCGCCGATGCCGACGACCCCGGCGACGGCCGCGGTGACGGCGAGGACCACGCCCCAGCGGCGGCCGGCCCGCGGGGCGGCCGGCAGAGTGCGCCGGCGGCCGGTCCACGGGCGCGGCGCTCGGGTGCGGCGGCCGTCCGGGGCGGGCACGGCAATGCCGCGTTCCACCCGGGCGAGGATGCGGGCGCGGTCAGGCCGGTGCGCGAGCGCCGCGTCCCGCAGTTCGCGGCGGAGCCGTGCCTCGTCCATCAGCGCCTCCCCGCGGCGAGTTCGGTGGCGGCCCGGTCGCCGAGCAGCCGCTGGAGTTCCGCCATGCCCTTGGCGGTCTGGCTCTTGACCGTACCGACGGAGACGCCGAGCGCGCGTGCGGTGTCGCGTTCGGACAGGTCGAAGGCGTGCCGGAGCACGACGCAGGCGCGCTTGCGGAACGGCAGGGCGCGCAGCGCGGTGCGGACGTCGAGGACGGCGGGGACGTCCGGGTCCTCGGTGTGCTCCGGGCGGCGGTCCCAGAAGGCGGCGATCCGGCGCCGTTCGCGGACGGTGCCGCGGATGCGGGTGCGGACGAGGTTGGCGACGACGCCCCGGGCGTAGGCGGCGGGGTGGTCGGCGGCGCGGACCCGGTCCCAGCGGTTCCAGAGGGCGAGCATGGCGTCGGCGGCGAGGTCGTCGGCGGCGTCGGTCTCGCCGGTCAGCAGGTGGGCGAGGCGGGCGAGTTCGGCGTAGTGGCGCTCGAAGAAGGCCCGGAACTCGGTCGCGCTGTCGTCGCTGTCAGCGCCCGCCGTGCTCACGGGGGTCCTCGGTGCGGAAGGCCGGGCCCGTGCTCGCGCGGGACGTGAGGAGGGGCGCGATGAGCTCCGTGCCGCGCGGGGCCCCGCCGGCGAGGCGTGCGACGAGCCGCTCGACGGCGAGGCGGCCCATCTCGCGGGCGGGTACGGAGACGGAGGTGAGCGGCACGGAGGCGTGCACGGCGACCTGGTCGGGGCAGATGGCGACGACGGAGACGTCCTCGGGCACGGCGCGGCCCTGGTGGCGCAGGAGCGCGAGGAGGGGCTCGACGGCGGCCTCGTTCTGCACGACGAGGGCGGTGGTGCCGGGGCGTTCCTCGAAGACGCGGGTGACGGCGGCGGCGACGGCCGCGTAGGTGCCGTCGACGGGACGGTGGAGCAGTCCCACGCCGTGGGTGCCGGCGGCGGCGCGCAGTCCGGTGAGGGTGCGGGCGGCGAAGCCCGTACCCCGCTCGTACACGGCGGGCGGTTCGCCGAGGACGGCGATCCGGGTGTGGCCGAGGCCGGCGAGGTGCTCGACGCAGCGGGCTCCGGCGGCCTCGAAGTCGAGGTCGACGCTGTCGAGTCCGGTGGCGTCGGCGGCCTCGGCCGTCTCGGCGGGCAGGCCGATGAGGACGGAGGGCCGCGCGGCCTCCTGGAGGCAGGGGAGCCGGGGGTCGTCGAGCCCGACGTCCATGACGATCATGGCGTCGGCGACGGCGCTGCCCTCGACGCGCCGGACGGCCTCGGGGCCCTCCTCGCCGGTGAGCAGCAGCACGTCGTAGCCGTGGGAGCGGGCGGTGGTGGTGACGGCCATCGCGATCTCCATCATCACGGGGACGTAGAGGCCGGTGCGGAGCGGCATCATCAGCGCGAGGACGTTCGTCTGGCTGCTGGCGAGCGCGCGGGCACCGGCGTGCGGCCGGTAGCCGAGGGTCGCGATGCTCTGCTGGATCCGCTCGCGGGTGGGGGCGGATATGGAGCGCTTGCCGCTGAGCACGTAGCTGACGGTGCTGGCCGAGACGCCGGCGTGACGGGCGACATCGGCGAGGGTGACCACGTGCGTGCTCCTGAACGGTTCCCGGTGTTCCGGGCGGCGGCCCGAGGACTCGGCTCCCGACCCTAAGCGGCGGCTCGACGGACTGTCCAGGTGGGGCGCGAAGAGTCCAAGGGCCGGGGGCCCGGACGGGGTTGTGCGGGGGCTTCCGGCACGGTGGGATGGACACCACCCGGCAAGCGCTTTCCGCAGGTCATGAGGCCCGCTTCCGGCTCCCTCCCGCCCCTTCTCCGACAGGAGGACCATGTCCGCCCTGCCCTGGTACGAAGACGTCTCCCCCGGTCGCGGCACGCTCCCGCCCCGCGCCTGGTACGCCCGATCCGACGCCGCCGCCTTCTCCCTCGGCGGCGACTGGGCCTTCCGGCTCTCCCCCACCGCCGACGGCGAGGACGCCTCCTTCGCGGTGCCCGGCTTCGACGCGAGCGGCTGGGGGACCGTCGCGGTGCCGGGCCACTGGGTGCTCCAGGGGAAGGGCAGGGAGTACGGCGCCCCGGTCTACACGAACGTCCGCTACCCCTTCCCCGTCGACGCGCCCCGCGTCCCCACCGAGAACCCCACCGGCGACCATCTGCGCCGCTTCGACCTGCCCGTCGACTGGCCGGCGGAGGGCGGGGCCGTGCTCCGCTTCGACGGGGTCGAGTCCTGCGCCAGGGTCTGGCTCAACGGAACGGAGCTCGGCGAGTTCAAGGGCTCCCGGCTGGCCCACGAGTTCGCCGTCGGCCCCCTCCTGAAGGCCCGGGACAACGTCCTCGCCGTCCGCGTCCACCAGTGGTCCTCCGGCTCCTACCTGGAGGACCAGGACCAGTGGTGGCTGCCCGGCGTCTTCCGTGACGTGACGGTGGCGCACCGGCCGGCCGGCGCGCCCGGCGACTTCTTCGTGCACGCCTCGTACGACCACGTCACCGGCGGCGGCACCCTGCGGGTGGAGTGCGACGTCCCCGGCCGGGTCACCGTGCCCGGGCTCGGCCTCGACCTGGCCACCGGGGCGTCGGCGACGGTGGACGTCGAACCGTGGAGCGCCGAGGTCCCCCGCCTGTACGAGGGCGAGCTCGCGACCACGGGCGAGCGGATCCCGCTGCGGATCGGGTTCCGGACGGTCGCGGTCGAGGACGGCGTCCTGAAGGTCAACGGGCGCCGGATCCTCTTCCGGGGCGTGAACCGGCACGAGTTCCACCCGGAGCGCGGCCGGTCGCTCGACCTCGCGACCATGCGCGCGGACGTGGAGCTGATGAAGCGGCACAACATCAACGCCGTCCGCACCTCCCACTACCCGCCGCACCCCGCCTTCCTCGACCTGTGCGACGAGTACGGCCTCTGGGTGATCGACGAAGGGGACCTGGAGACGCACGGCTTCGTGGAGCTGGCCCGGCAGGGCAATCCGGTCGACGACCCGCGCTGGACGCCCGCCCTGCTCGACCGGGCGGCCCGGCTCGTCGAGCGCGACAAGAACCACCCCTCGGTCGTCCTGTGGTCGCTCGGCAACGAATGCGGCACCGGCGTCGGCCTCACCGCGATGGCGCGGTGGATCCGCGACCGCGACCCGTCCCGGCCCGTCCACTACGAGGGTGACCCCTCCTGCGCCGACACCGACGTCTACTCGCGGATGTACGTCCGGCACGCCGAGGTCGAGGAGATCGGCCGCCGCGCCGACGCGGGCCCGGCGGCCCGGCACGAACTCCCCTTCCTCCTGTGCGAGTACGCCCACGCGATGGGCAACGGACCCGGTGGGCTCGCGGAGTACCAGCGGCTCTTCGAGACGTACGAGCGCTGCCAGGGCGGCTTCGTCTGGGAGTGGATCGACCAGGGCCTGGCCCACCCGGTGCACGGGTTCGGCTACGGCGGGGACTTCGGGGAGGAGCTGCACGACGGGAACTTCGTCTGCGACGGGCTGCTGTTCCCCGACCGGACGCCGTCGCCGGGGCTGGTCGAGTACAAGAAGGTGATCGAGCCGGTCCGGATCACGCCCGGGGGGCCCGGCACGGTCCTGGTGACGAACGGTCATGACATGGCGGATCTCGCGCATCTCGCCTTCACCTGGTCCTTCCTGGCCGACGGCGAGACCCTCGCCACCGGTCCGCTGGAGGTGCCCGCGCTCGCCGCCGGGGAGAGCGCCCGCGTCACCCTGCCGACAGCGCCGGCGCACCCGGCCGCCGCCGAGACGCTGTGGACGGTACGGGCGTCGCTTGCCGCCGACACGCGCTGGGCGCCGGCCGGGCACGAGGTCGCGTGGGGACAGCTCCCGGTGTCCGCAGCCGTCCCCGCCCCCCGCGAGGCGACGGCGGTACGGCCCGTCCGCACGGCCGACCGGATCACCCTCGGCCCGGGGGTCTTCGACAGCCGAACCGGGGAGCCTCTGGCCCTCGGCGGCCTGCCCGTCACCGGCGGGCTGCGGCTCGACGTCTGGCGGGCGCCCACCGACAACGACGAGGGTGCGCCCTGGGAGCCCGACGAGCACTCCGCGCCGCTCTGGCGCGAGCTCGGGCTGCACCGGATGCGGCACCGCGTCGACGAGGTCGCCCTCGACGGCGAGGCCCTGACCGTACGGACCCGGGTGGCACCGGCCGCGCAGGCGCTCGCCCTGCGCGCCACGTACCGCTGGACCTCGGACGGCACGGCGCTACGGCTCCTGGTGGAGGTCGAGCCCGAGGGCGAGTGGCCGGTGTCGCTCCCCCGGCTCGGCGTGCGCCTCGGGCTTCCGGCCGCCCTGGACCGGGCCGTCTGGTACGGCCGGGGGCCGGGCGAGGCGTACCCGGACACCCGGGCCGCCGCCCGGCTCGGCCGCTTCGGAGCCGCGGTTGACGCGCTGCACACCCCCTACGTGCGCCCGCAGGAGAACGGGGCCCGGATCGACACCCGGTGGCTGTCCCTCACCGGCGGAGGCGGCGGCGTACGGGTCGCGGGCGAGCCCGCCTTCGCGTTCACCGCCCGCCGCTGGACCACGGAGCAGCTGGACGCGGCCGCCCACGACTCCGATCTGGTGCCGGGCGACACCCTCTGGCTGCATCTGGACCACGCCCAGCACGGCATCGGCTCCCAGTCCTGCGGCCCGGGCGTCCTCCCCACGTACCGGCTGGCCGCCGCCCCGGCCGCCTTCGCGTTCACCTTCACGGACATCACGGGAGGCCCGGCGTAACCTCACGGCGCCGCGCGCCTGGTGATGCCGGCTGGTGACGCCCGACAGCCGCAGGCCGGGCGGACCCCCGAGAAGGGGGCCGCCCGGCCTCGTCGTACGCGGAGCCCGCTCTCGCGGGGCGGGCTGCTATTCGAGGAGCTCCGCGTACGCGCCCATGGCCAGGGCGATGTCCGCCTGGGCCCAGAACCGGTGGTAGGTGAAGACGGGGGCGGCGCCGCCCGCCAGGTAGGCCTCGACCTTCGGCCAGGCCGGGTCGTTCTTGTAGAAGGAACGGATCGAGGCGAAGGTCGACGAGGAGTTCACCGCGTCGCCGTTCGGCATGGTGCCGGTCCAGGCGCTCGGCACGTAGACCGGGTCGTCGAAGCGGTTGTAGTCGGCGCGGGTCTCCGGGACGGCGATGCCCAGCGGGTCCTGGTGGTGGTCCCACATGCCGTCGAGGAGGGCCTTGGCGACGCGCTTGGCCTCGGCGTGGCCGGACTTGGCCGCGTAGTAGGTGAGCGTCTTGGCGTAGGCGGCGGCGACACCGACGTCGTCGGTGTAGTCGGCGACGGTGACGTGGAGTCCGGCGTTGGCGCCGGGGCTCGCCGCGTTCCAGGTGTCGGGCGCGCCGGACCACTGGAGGGTGGAGGGGACGCGGTAGGTGCCGTCGGGGTTGATCGTGGTCTTCGACAGCGCCCAGGAGACCCACTTGTCGAGGACGGTCTTCGCCTTGGCGTCACCGGTCTGCTGGTAGTACTCGGCGACCCGCTCCATCGACCAGGCCTGGAAGCCGAACCATTGGTTCGACGCCGGGTCGTGGTAGACGGGCTTCTCGTCGTAGTACATGCCGTGGAAGGTCGGGGTGCCGGCCGGCGGGGTGGCGTAGCGGCCCTGCCAGCTGTTGGTGGCGCCGCCCGCGATGGCGCCCTCGTCCGACTGGAGCCAGCGGTAGAACTCCAGCTGCCGGCCGAGGCTGGTCGCCCAGTCCGCCGCGCCCGTCGCCGACTTGGGCTTGAGCGGGGCGTACGAGCTCAGGGCGTAGGCGGCGAGGGGGTTCTGGTAGCCGCTGTGGTTGTGGCTGGAGCCGATGCGCCAGGACCAGCCGGCGGAGGTGTCGGTGGCGCCGCCCCAGGCGTAGTACCAGGACAGCAGGTAGTGGGCGCTGTCCTTGCCGGTGCCGGCCGGGCAGGCGGTCGGTCCGACGCAGTTCCCGACCTTCTTGAAGTACTTGTCGAACATGGCGTACCGCAGGTAGTCGCCCATCTTGGCGGCCTTGCCGACGGTCGTGGCGACCTGGGAGCCCTTGCCCTGCTCCTTGGCCCAGAGGTCGGCCCAGTAGGCGGCCTGGACGGCGCGGGCGTCGGCGTCGGGGGCGTCGGTGAACTTCCACTGCTTGGCGTAGGAGGAGTCCCCGGTGAAGAGGTCCAGATAGCCGTTCCTGCCGCCGTAGGTGAAGTTGTCGCAGGTGGGGTGGGTGACGGTCTCCCAGACGGACTCCTGCGGGCCGCGCTGGAAGGTGTTGATGTACGAGGGGCCGGTCGACGTCGGTCCCGCGGAGCACTTCCCGGGCTCGTTGCCGTAGCCGTAGACGTTGTCGACGTCCTGGATCCAGTGCATGCCGTAGATGTCGTCGGTGCCGTACGCGCTCTTGAGCTCGGCGGCGATCGGGTCGGAGCCGGAGGTGACGCCGGAGTCGAGCCTCGCCGGGTACTGGGAGGGGAGGTCCCACTCGGGGGCGTACGTGGCCGGCTTCGAGGCGTTGTAGGAGGAGGTGGTGGGCTGGTCGGCGTGCGTGGGGATCATGAATTTCTCCATGGTGTCCCAGGCGCCGTTGAACTTGGTCCAGTCGCCGGTGATCTTCCCGTACATGGCCTGGAGCCAGATGAGGTAGCTGTACGCCTCCGAGGTCGTCTCGTGCCCGTGGTCGGGGGCCTCGACGATCAGGGTCTCGACGGAGTGGTACGGGATGCCCTCGGGCGAGAAGTAGCCGTTGGCCGGGTTGGTGATCTTCCCGTGGAGGTCGAGGAAGCGCGCGTCGTACGTGGAGTCGGCGGCCAGCTGGGTGGCGGTGACCTCGGCCTTGGCGTGGCCGGGAGCGGTCGCGGTGAAGACGGCGGAGCCGGTGCCGGTGGCCGCGGCGGCGACGGTCACCTTCTGGGCGGTGTTCCAGTTCGCCGGGGTGAAGCTGAGGGTGGCCGGGGTCGCGGTGAGGTTGGTGTTGCCGGAGGTACGGGCGACGCTCACCGTGACGTTGGCGGTGGGCGCGGTGGAGAGCTTCAGGTCGAAGGTGCCGGTGGAGCCCTGCCGTACGCCGAACTGGCTCGGGGAGGCGACGAGCGCGGGTCCGGCGGCGACCGTGATGCCGACGGGCGCCGACTCGGCGGAGGCGCCGAGGCTGTCGTAGGCCTTGGCGTAGAGGGAGTGGGCGCCGGCGGCGAGACCGGCCGCGCTGTGGGTGAAGGGCGCGGTGGTGTCGGTGCCGAGCAGGGTGGTGTCGCTGTAGAACTCCACCTTGCTCACGGTGGCGCTGTCGGCCGCCGCGGCGGTGGCGGCGAGCGGCACCGCGTCGCCCTCGCTGTAGACGGCCCCCGGCGCCGGGCTGGTCAGGACCGCGACCGGGGGCTGATGGGCGCCGGCACAGGTGGTGCCGTTGACGGCGAAGCCGGTGGGGGCCGCGTTGGTCCCGCTGTAGGTGAACTGGGCGCCGGTGCTGACGGCCGCTCCCGCGGCGAGGGTGCCGTTCCAGGAGGCGTTGGTCACCGTGACGTTCTTGCCGGACTGGGACCAGACGCCGCTCCAGCCGTTGGTGAGCTTCTGGTCGCCGGCGTAGGAGTACGTCAGCGTCCAGCCGTTCAGGGGCTCGGCGGCCCGGTTGGTGAGCGTGAGTTCGGCGGTGAAGCCCGAACCCCAGTCGTTGGTCTTGTAGTCGACGCTGCACTGGACGGCGGCGGCCTGGGCCGTGCTGGTGCCGACGGCGGTGAGGCCGAGGGGAAGGCAGAGCGCCGCGGCAAGGGCGGTCAGCTGTCGGCGTGGTCCCGTTCTCGGTCGAAGTCGTGCCATGGGTGGTTCTCCTCGCGGCTCGGGAGGGTGGGGGTTGCGAAGAGCTGGACGTGCGACGGTCAAGCCGTGAACCAGTGGGAGCGCTCCCACTGTGCAGTGGGGGCCCAACCCCGTCAAGGTGCGTGAGGAAGTCGAAGCCAAAAGCCGGGGAATTTACACAACTCCTCTTTTCCTTGGCGTCAGTTGACGCTACGGTCTGCCCCGACCCAGTGGGAGCGATTCCATCCAGTCGGCACACCGTCAGGGCTGTGCCCTCGCTGTGAGGACTCGCTCATGCGACATCCCCCACGTCTTTCCGCGCTGCTCGCAGGAGCGGCGCTCACGATGGCGAGCACAGCCCTCGCCGTCGTGGGTACGGCCGCCGGAGCATCGGCCGCACCCGCCTGCACGGTGGAGTACTCGGTCGTCGGCCAGTGGGCCGGCGGCTTCCAGGGCGCCGTGACCATCACCAACGGCGGTGACCCGCTGGCGAGTTGGAGCCTCGGCTTCGGCTTCCCGGCCGGCCAGGTGGTCAGTCAGGGCTGGGGCGGAACGTGGTCCCAGTCCGGGGCGTCCGTCACGGTCGTCAACGAGAGCTGGAACGGCGCGCTCGGCACGGGCGCGAAGGTCTCGGGCGGCTTCATCGCGTCCTGGACGGGAGCCAACACGGCGCCCACCGCGTTCACGCTCAACGGCACGCCCTGCACCACGGACGGGCCGGCACCGAGCCCCACGCCGACCACGCCGACGACCCCACCGACCACGCCCCCCACCACTCCCCCGACGACCCCACCGACCACGCCCCCCACCACTCCCCCGACGACCCCACCGACCACACCCCCGACGACTCCCCCGTCGACACCCCCGACCCCTGTCTCCGGTGCGCCCGAACTCAGTGTCTCCGGCAACAGGTTCATCGACCAGAACGGCGCCACCCGCCGCCTCCTCGGCGTCAACCGCTCCGGCGGCGAGTTCATGTGCGTCCAGGGCCACGGCTTCTTCGACGGACCGGTCGACGACGCCTCCGTCCAGGCCATCGCCGACTGGAAGGCCAACACCGTCCGCATCCCCCTCAACGAGGAGTGCTGGCTCGGCCTCGACCACATCAAGCCCGAGTACCGGGGCGCGCACTACATCGCCGCCGTCAAGGACCTCGTGGCCAAGGTGCTCGCCCACGGCATGACCCCCGTGGTCGAACTGCACTGGACCCACGGCCAGTACACCGGGAACTCGTCCGGCTGCTCCGACGTGCACGCCACCTGCCAGAAGCCGATGCCGGACGCCCAGTACACCCCGGCGTTCTGGACCTCGGTCGCGAACACCTTCAAGAACGACAGGCGCGTGGTCTTCGACCTGTTCAACGAGCCCTATCCGGACCGGGCGACCTCCACCGCGGCACAGGCCTGGACCTGCTGGCGCGACGGCGGCAGCTGTCCCGGCATCGGCTACGAGGTCGCCGGCATGCAGGACCTGGTGGACGCCGTCCGCGCCACGGGGGCGCAGAACCTCGTCCTCGTCCCGGGCCTCGCGTACTCCAACGACCTGAGCCAGTGGCTCACGTACCGCCCCACCGACCCGGCGGGCCGGCTGGCCGCCGCCTGGCACGTCTACAACTTCAACACCTGCTCCGACGAGACGTGCTGGAACACCACCCTCGCCCGCGTGGCCGCCCACGTGCCGCTCCTCGCGGGCGAGATCGGCGAGAACACCTGCGGACACGCGTTCGTCGACCGCGTCATGAAGTGGTTCGACGACCGCGGCCTCTCGTACCTGGGCTGGACCTGGAACACCTGGAACTGCAACTCCGGGCCCGCGCTGATCACTTCGTACGACGGAACTCCCACCGCTTTCGGCATCGGGCTGCGCGACCACCTGCGCGCCCTCACCTCCTGAGAGGAACCCCCACCCCATGAGCCGCACCAGCCGCACCGCCCTCCTGGCGGCCCTCGGCCTCGTCACCGCGACCGGAGCCACCGCCACGGTCTTCGGCACCACCGCCGGCGCAGCCACCCCGGGCTGCAAGGTCGACTACAGCATCACCAACCAGTGGAACACCGGCTTCGGCGCCAACGTCGTCGTCACGAACACCGGCGACCCGACGTCCTCGTGGACGCTTGAGTGGACCTACGCCGGCAACCAGCAGGTCACCCAGGGCTGGAACGCCACCATCACCCAGTCCGGGGCCGCCGTCACCGCCAGGAGCATGTCCTACAACGGCGCCCTCGCGACCGGCGGTTCGACCTCCTTCGGCTTCAACGGCTCCTACAGCGGCACCAACGCCGTACCGGCCGCCTTCAAGCTGAACGGCGTCACCTGCAACACCGCCACCCAGCCCACCGACCCGCCGACCACCCCGCCCACCACGCCCCCGACGACCCCGCCGACCACACCGCCCACCACCCCGCCGGCCGGCACGAAGGCCGACAACCCGTACGCCGGCGCCAAGGTGTACGTGAACCCCGAGTGGTCCGCGCACGCGGCGGCCGAGCCCGGCGGCACCAAGGTCTCCAACCAGCCCACCGGCATCTGGCTGGACCGGATCGCCGCGATCAACGGTTCGAGCACCTCCATGGGCCTGCGCGCCCACCTCGACGAGGCCCTCAAGCAGAAGGGCTCCGGCGAGCTCGTCGTCCAGCTGGTCATCTACGACCTGCCCGGCCGCGACTGCGCCGCGCTCGCCTCCAACGGCGAGCTCGGCCCGACGGAGATCGGCCGCTACAAGACCGAGTACATCGACCCGATCGCCGCCATCCTCGCCGACTCCAAGTACGCCGGCCTGCGGATCGTCACCACCGTCGAGCTCGACTCGCTGCCCAACCTGGTCACCAACGTCTCCGGGCGCCCCACCGCCACCGCCAACTGCGACGTCATGAAGGCGAACGGCAACTACATCACCGGCGTCGGCTACGCGCTCAAGAAGTTCGGCGCGATCGCCAACGTCTACAACTACCTCGACGCCGGACACCACGGCTGGCTGGGCTGGGACGACAACTTCGGCCCCTCCGCCGAGCTCTTCAAGCAGGCGGCCACGGCCGAGGGCTCCACCCTCTCCCACGTCCACGGCTTCATCGTCAACACCGCCAACTACAGCGCCCTGAAGGAGGACCACTTCACCATCGCCGACACGGTGAACGGCGTCTCCGTACGGCAGTCCAAGTGGGTGGACTGGAACCGGTACACCGACGAGCTGTCGTACGCCCAGGCCATGCGCACCAAGCTGGTCTCGCTCGGCTTCGACGCCAACCTCGGCATGCTGATCGACACCTCCCGCAACGGCTGGGGCGGCACCGCCCGGCCCACCGGCCCCGGCGCCACGACCAGCGTCGACACCTACGTCAACGGCGGCCGCTACGACCGGCGCATCAACCCCGGCAACTGGTGCAACCAGTCCGGCGCGGGCCTCGGCGAACGGCCCCAGGCGGCCCCGGCCGCGGGCATCGACGCGTACGTCTGGATGAAGCCCCCGGGCGAGTCCGACGGCGCCTCCCAGGAGATCCCGAACGACGAGGGCAAGGGCTTCGACCAGATGTGCGACCCGACGTACACGGGCAACGTCCGTAACGGGAACAGCATGTCGGGCTCGCTGCCGAACGCCCCGCTCGCGGGCAAGTGGTTCTCGGCCCAGTTCCAGGAGCTCCTGAAGAACGCCTACCCGGCGCTGTAACCCCGCCGCACGGACGACCCCGGGGGATCCGGATCCCCCGGGGTCGTCCGTGCGCGCGCTCAGCTCGACTCCCGCACGATCAGCTCCGTCGGCAGCACGTGCCGGCGCGCCTCCTCGCGGGCCCCGCCGCTCACGTGGGTCTCCCGGATCAGCATCCGCGCCATCGTGCGGCCCATCTCCTCGATGGGCTGCCGCACGCTCGTCAGCGGCGGGTCCATGAGCCGCGCCACCGGCGAGTCGTCGACCCCGACGAGCGCGACGTCCTCGGGCACCCGGCGGCCCGCCTCCCGCAGCGCCCCGCGCGCGCCGGCCGCCATGACGTCGGAGGCGGCGAAGACGGCGTCCAGGTGCGGGCTCCGGTCGAGGAGCTCCCGCATGGCCCGCCGGCCGCCCTCCTCGGTGAAGTCGCCGTCGGCGACGAGCGTCTCGTCGGGGGTGAGGCCGGCCTCCGTGAGACCGGCCCGGTAGCCGCCGAGCCGGGCCCGGGCCACGTACATGTCGAGGGGCCCGGTGACGGTCGCGATACGGCTCCGGCCGCGCCCGACCAGGTGGGCGACGGCCGTGCGCCCGGCGCCGATGTTGTCGGAGTCCACGTACGGCACGGGCTCGGCCTCCGTGCGGCGGCCGTTCATCACGACCGGGAGGCCCAGCTCCCCGATGCGCTCGGGCAGCGGGTCGTCGCCGTGGACCGAGGCGAGCAGCACCCCGTCGACGCGCTGGGCGGCGAGGTACTGCTCGAAGCGCTGCCGCTCCTGCTCACTGCGGACCAGGGTGAGCAGCAACTGCTTGTCGGCCTCGGCCAGTTCGGCACTGACCCCGCGGATGAGGTCGAGGAAGTACGGCTCGGCGAAGAGCCGCGCCTCGGCCTCGGGGATGACGAGGGCGACCGCGTCGGTGCGGCTGCCGGCCAGGGCGCGGGCGGCCTGGTTGGGGACGTAGCCGAGTTCGGCGACGGCTCGGGAAACGGCCGTTCTGGTCTGCTCGCTCACCCGCGGGGAACCGTTGATCACCCGGGAGACCGTGCCCCGGCCGACCCCGGCCCTGGCCGCGACCTGCTCCAGGGTGGGTCTGCCGCTCTGCCGTCCGCTCACGAATCCCGAACTCCCCTCGGAGGACCACGCGCTGCTCATCGACACCCCCAATGAGGTGGGAGCGCTCCCACAGTAGTCCACCAGCACCCCGCCGCGCCACGCGCCCGCGTTCAGGAGATGACGGCTGGACCGGCCGCGGGGCGCCACGAAACCCCCGGAAAACCTTCCGGTAACGAATCCGCGTTCATGTCTTGACACTCGCACCCGCCAGGCAGCAACCTTCCGGCAACGACGTGGGAGCGCTCCCATCAGACCGTCGGACCCACCGGTCCAGCGGGACCGACGGGCAGCGACACAGCCTTGCTTCGGGTCCGGCAGGCGCCGCCGAGCCGCGATCAGCCGGCCGGGCCTCTTGGCGCACACAGAGCACCACCTTGGACGAGGAGAGTGGAATGCGCACTTCCAGCAGCAGACGCGGACGCCGTGCGGCGATCGCGGCGGTCGCCGTCGTCGTGACCGGCACGACCCTGCTCACCGGTTGCGGCAGCGACGACGACGGCGGCAAGGGCGGCGCGAGCGGCCAGGGCTCCGGGAAGATCACGCTGCGGATCGGGACCTTCGGTTCCTTCGGCTACGACAACAAGACCGGCGCGAAGCTCTACGCCGAGTACGAGCGGCTCCACCCGAACATCAAGATCGAGGAGTCGAACGTCTCCGACGGCCAGAAGTACTGGGACACGCTGAAGCTGCGCCTCGCCCAGAACAGCGGCGTCGCCGACATCCAGGCCGTCGAGGTGGGCTACATCGCCGAGGCGACCGGCACGGCCATGGCGAACAAGTGGGTCGACCTCGGCAAGGAGGGCGGCGCGAACCTCGGCGCCTTCCTCGACTGGAAGGTCAAGCAGGCGACGACCGGCGACGGCAAGGTCATCGGCCTCGGCACCGACATCGGCCCGATGGCGATCTGCTACAACAAGGACCTCTTCGCCAAGGCCAAGCTGCCCACCGCCCGCGACGAGGTCTCCAAGCTGTGGGCCGGCGACTGGTCCAAGTTCATCGAGACCGGCGAGAAGTACAAGGCGGCCGCGCCCGCCGGCACGGCCTTCCACGACTCCGCGAGCGGCCTCTTCAACGCGGTCGTCTCCAGCGACCCGGTGCAGTACGCCAACGCGAGCGGCGAGCTCGACTGGGAGAAGAGCCCCGGCGTGAAGAACGCCTGGGACACCGCCGTCAAGGCGGCCCAGGGCGGACTGACCGCCAAACTCCGCCAGTTCGACGAGAAGGGCACCTGGAACGCGGCCTTCAAGAACTCGAAGTTCGCCACCGTCGCCTGCCCGAGCTGGATGACCGGCATCATCAAGGACCAGGCCGGCCCCGCCAACCAGGGCAAGTGGGACATCGCCGCACCGCCCGTCGCCGGCAACTGGGGCGGCTCCTTCCTCGCCGTGCCGAAGTCCGGCAAGCACACCAAGGAGGCCGCCGAGCTGGCCGCCTGGCTGACCGCGCCCGCGCAGCACGCCAAGGTGTTCGCGGTGAACGGCAACATCCCCTCCTCCAAGGACACGCTCCTCTCCTCGGCGGTCCAGGAGGCGAAGCTGCCCTACTTCGGCGACACCCCGGTCGGCAAGATCTTCTCCAGTGCGGCGGTCGGCATCACCCCGGCCACCATCAGCCGCTACGACGGCCAGGTGAAGACCTTCCTCACCGACAACGGCATCCTCGACATCGAGCAGCGCGGCACCGACCCGGCCAAGGCCTGGGAGAACGTCAAGAAGCTGGTCGACGACAAGATCGACCAGTAGCGGGGGCGCCTGCCGGTCCGCCGCCGCCCGCGGGCGGCGGACCGGCACCGTCCGCACCACCGCACGCATCGACCTGGAAGGACGCCCCCGTGGCCACCTCCGTCCGGGCGGGGCGGACCGGCTCCCCGCCGCCCGCAGCACCGCCCTCCTCCCCCGGCTCCCCGCGCCGCCGCCCCTCCCCCGGCGGCCTGCGCAGCAGGCTCTACCGCTGGGACATCAAGGCGATCCCGTACGTCTTCATCGCCCCCTTCTTCCTCACCTTCGCGGCCTTCGGCCTCTTCCCGCTGCTCTACACGGGCTGGCTCTCGCTGAACCGGGTCGAGCTCGGCGGAGACCCGACGTGGAAGGGCCTGGAGAACTACACCGATCTCGCCACCAGCGAGTTCTTCTGGAACGCACTGTTCAACACCTTCACCATCGGGGTGATCTCGACCGTCCCGCAGCTGCTCATGGCCCTGGGCCTGGCGCACCTGCTCAACTACAGGCTCCGTGGCCGCGGCTTCTTCCGGGTCGCGATCCTCGCCCCGTACGCCACCTCGATCGCGGCGGCGACCCTGGTCTTCGCCCAGCTGTTCAACACCGACTACGGCATGATCAACAGCCTGCTGGGCTGGATCGGCTTCGACCCGGTGAACTGGGAGTCGTCCAAGTGGCCCGCGCAGATCGCGATCTCGGTGATCGTCACCTGGCGCTGGACCGGCTACAACGCGCTGATCTACCTGGCCGCGATGCAGGCCGTGCCGCAGGACCTCTACGAGGCGGCCTCGCTCGACGGGGCGTCACGCTGGCGGCAGTTCATCAGCGTCACCATCCCGTCGATCCGGCCGACGATCCTCTTCACGATCATCGTCTCCACCATCGGCGCCACCCAGCTGTTCGGTGAGCCGATGCTCTACGGCGGCAGCGTCGGGATCAGCGGCGGCAGCGGCAACCAGTTCCAGACGCTGAGCCTGCTGATGTACGAGAAGGGCTGGGTGACCGGCGCGCTCGGACAGGCCTCCGCGATCGCCTGGGTCATGCTCCTGCTGCTCCTCCTGATCGGCGGCGTCCAGGCGCTCGTCTCCCGCCACAACCGCAAGAAGCTGGGGGGATGACCTCATGGCCCGCACACTCGCATCACCCCGCCCGGCGCCCGCGCCCGCGGCCGCGCCCGGCCGCAGGTTCCGTCAGTCGGCCGGCCGGCAGCACCACGCGGGTCCGCTGACGTACGTCCTGCTGGTCCTCGCCGCGGTCGTCTCGCTCTTCCCGCTGTACTGGAACGTGGTCGCCGCCTCCCACACCGGCGAGCGGGTCGTGGAGGCCCCGGCGCCGCTGCTGCCCGGCAAGCGGCTCCTGGACAACCTGAGCTTCGCCTGGAACCAGGTCGACATGGGCGAGGCCCTGATCAACACGACGGTCGTGGCGAGCCTGGTGGCGCTGTCCACCGTGCTGTTCTCCACGCTCGCCGGCTTCGCCTTCGCCAAACTGCCGTTCCGGGGCCGGGGCATGCTGCTCTCGCTGGTGGTCGCCACGATGACGATCCCGCCGCAGCTCAGCGTGATCCCGCTCTACCAGATCATCACGGACCTCGGCTGGTTCGACCAGCTCCAGTCGGTCGTGCTGCCCTCGCTCGTCGCCGCCTTCGGTGTGTTCTTCATGCGCCAGTTCCTGGTGGAGGCCCTGCCGGTGGAGCTGGTGGAGGCGGCCCGGATGGACGGGGCGCACAGCCTGCGGATCATCTGGCACGTCGTCTTCCCGGTGGCCAGGCCGGCCATGGCGGTGCTGGGCATGCTGGTCTTCGTCCAGGCCTGGAACGACTTCTTCTGGCCGTTCATCGCGCTCACCCCGGACGGCAACCCCACCCTGCAGGTGGCGCTCGCCGGCCTCGGCGCGGGCAACCACACCGTGGACCACGCCGTGGTGCTGACCGGCGCCCTGATCTCCACCGTGCCGCTGCTGCTCGTCTTCGCCTTCCTCGGCAAGCACATCGTCGGCGGCATCACCGCCGGCGCCGTGAAGAGCTGACCGGCCACCCCTCTCCGTCACCCCGTACCCGTGTTGGGAGACCTCTCCTATGACCGCGCCCGATTCCCGGCCGCTCACCGCCGTCCGTTCGTTCCCCGCCGACTTCCTGTGGGGCGCCGCCACCGCCGCGTACCAGATCGAGGGGGCGGCGGCGGAGGACGGCCGTACCCCCTCCATCTGGGACACCTTCTCGCACACGCCCGGCAAGGTCTTCGAGGGCCACACCGGCGACGTGGCCGTGGACCACTACCACCGGTTCCGCGAGGACGTCGGCATCATGGCCGAACTCGGCCTGAACGCCTACCGGTTCTCCGTCTCCTGGTCCCGCGTCCAGCCCACCGGCCGGGGCCCCGCCGTCCAGCAGGGCCTGGACTTCTACCGGCGGCTCGTCGACGAGCTGCTCGCCGCCGGGATCGAGCCCGCCCTGACCCTCTACCACTGGGACCTGCCCCAGGAGTTGGAGGACGCGGGCGGCTGGCCGGAGCGGTCGACCGCCGAGCGGTTCGCCGAGTACGCGGGGATCGTCGCGGACGCCGTCGGCGACCGGGTGAAGCGGTGGACGACGCTCAACGAGCCCTGGTGCAGCGCCTTCCTGGGGTACGGCTCCGGGGTGCACGCCCCGGGCCGCACCGATCCGGTGGCCGCGCTGCGCGCCGCCCACCACCTCAACCTCGGGCACGGTCTGGCGGTGCAGGCGCTGCGCGCCGCGCTGCCGGCGGACCGGCAGCTCGCGGTCTCGCTGAACCTGCACGAGATCCGGCCGCTGACCCCTTCGACTGAGGACCTGGACGCGGCCCGCCGCATAGACGCCGTCGGCAACCGGGTCTGGCTGGGTCCGATGCTGGAGGGCGCCTACCCGGAGGACCTGCTCGCCGACACGGCGCACCTGACGGACTGGTCCTTCGTCCGGGACGGCGACACCGCGGCGGCGAACCAGCCGCTGGACCTGCTCGCGATCAACTACTACACGCCGACGGTCGTCTCGCACGTGCCGGAGGGCGCGGAGAAGCCGCAGGACGACGGGCACGGCAACAGCGCGCACTCGCCGTGGCCCGGCGCGGACGCGGTCGCCTTCCACCGGGCGCCGGGCGAGCCGACGGCGATGGGCTGGGCGGTCGACCCGAGCGCGCTGTACGACCTGCTGACCCGGGTCTCCGCCGCGTACCCCGGTCTGCCGCTGGTGATCAGCGAGAACGGGGCGGCGTACGAGGACGTCGTCGGCCCGGACGGCTCGGTGCACGACCCGGAGCGCGCCGCGTATGTGCACGCGCATCTGGAGGCGGTGCACCGGGCGCTGTCGGACGGGGTGGACGTGCGCGGCTACTTCCTCTGGTCACTGCTCGACAACTTCGAGTGGGCGTACGGCTACGCGAAGCGTTTCGGCGCGGTGCGGGTGGACTACGACACCCTGGAGCGCACCCCGAAGTCCAGCGCCCGCTGGTACGCGCGGGTGGCGCGCTCGGGCGAGCTGCACGCGCCCGACGGGGACTGACGCCGGACGTGGGGAAGGGCCGTGCCGGTCGCCGGCACGGCCCATCCTCAGGTGTCGGTCCCCGATCAGATGTCGACGACGCGGTAGCCGATGACGTAGACGCCGCCGGAGCCCTCGACGGTGCGCCACTGGGTCTCGGCGCCGACCTCGCTGCCGGTGACGAGCGTGGCGCCGAGCTTGTCGTCGCCGCTGGTGGAGTCGTAGTCCCAGAGGGTCAGGGTGCGGGCCTGCTCCTTGCCGAGGATGAGCGCGGCGTTGCCGTTGCCGTCCTCCATGGAGCGGACGTAACCGGTGCCCATGGTCTGGTACTTGATGCCGTTGCCGGGCCATACCTTGACGGCGTTGCCGTTGGCGTCGGTGATCTTGAGGTAGGCCTCGTCGTGGTCGCCCTCGCTGTTCTGCTGGCAGTGCAGCTCGAACAGCTCGATCTTCACGTAGTCGATCGGCTCGGCGTGCGCGGTGCCGGCGAAGGCGCCGAGGCTGCCGAGCGCGAGCAGGGCGGTGGCGGCCGTTCGGACGACTCGGTTCTTGCGCATGTGGTCCCCCCACACTTCGGGTCACGGGTGTGACATGGTGTCCGGTCCGCCTTTCCCGGCGGCCCCGGTGTGCCGTTTCCCCCCCGGCACGACACCCACTGTGCCCGGCGGGCCCGCCCCGGCTCTACGCGCGTTCCGCTGGGCGGAACAGGCCCGGAATTTCACGGGACTACAGGACGAGCGCGGCCGTCGGCACCGGCCTTCGCCGTCCGCCGCGGGCGAGCGCGCGGGTGACCGCGGCCCCCGCCTCGGCGACGGCCTGGGCGAGCGCGTCGAGTCCGCGGCCGGCCGGGACCATGCCGGCGAGCGCGGCGACCGTACGGCCGTCCGGGGCGCGGACCGGCAGAGAGGCGCAGCACACCCCTTCGATCACGTCCTCGCGGTCGAACACGGCCCCGCCGCGGAGCGGTCCGCGCAGTGCCTTCCCGGCGGCGGTGTCGAGGTGGAAGGCGATCCCGTCGCGTACGGGGAGGAGCGGCTCCAGGTCGCCCGGTACCGAGCTCACGGTGATGGCCATGTCCTCGCGCAGTACGGCGAGGACGACGCTGGCGCCGGTGACGGCCCTCAGGCGCTGGAGCGGCAGGCGGGCGGCGGTGCGCAGTCCGGGGTGCGGTTCCCAGGCCTGGCCGAGGCGGTAGAGCTGCGGGCCGACGCGGTAGCGGTTGCCCTTGCGTTCGACGGCGCCGAGGCCGACCAGCTGGTCGAGGAGCCGGTGGACGCTGCCCTTGGGCACCCCGCAGGCGAGAGCGAGTTCGGTCACTCCGGCCTCGTCGCCGTTCCTGCGCAGGGCGTCGAGCAGGGCGAACGCTCCTTCGAGCACTCCCCGTCCGCGTTCCTGCCGGGCGGGCGTGGCCGTCTCGGCGACGCCGCCGGTTCTCGGTCCCGTTCCGGTGTCCATGAGTCCCCCTGACTCGGTACGCCCGGCCGCGGTCCCCCGATGGCGCGGCTGCGGGCATCTGTCCCAGGGTGCCGCAGACCGGACGATTCGACGAAGGGGCTTGGCCCGCATGTCGTGTCGTGTGGTGTCACCGGTCGGCGCCCAGGCTTTGTCGACTCGTCACATCCCGTCCGGTGTGGGGCCCCGGCCCGGCCACCGTCCGTCCCTAAGCTCTGCGTCCATGAACCACCTCCCGCTCCTCAGGCGCTCCGGTTACGGCCCGGCAGTGCTGGTCGCCTCGGCCCTGGTCCTCTCCGCCCCGCCCGCCCTGGCCGCCGAGTCGGCCCCGCGCCCTGCGCGGCACGCGGCTTCGGCCACGCCCGCGGCGAGCCAGCGGCACGCGCCTTCGGGCACGGCCGCGGCGAGCCGGTGGATCCGGGCGGCAGGGACTCCCCTGACCGTCTTCGCCCACCGGGGTGCTTCGTCCGCGGCGCCGGAGAACACGCTGGTCGCCGACGAGGTGGCCCGGCGGGGCGGGACCAAGTGGATCGAGAACGACGTCCAGCCCTGCAAGGACGGCGTGCAGTACGTCCTTCACGACGCGACCGTGGACCGGACGACGGACGGCACGGGCACGCTCCGCTCGTTGACCTCCGACCAGGTGAACGCCCTCGACGCCGGTTCCTGGTTCGCCCCCGCCTTCGCCGGGGCGCGCGTCCCGACGCTGGCCGCCCAGTTGACGGACCTCCGGACGCGCGGCGGCAATCTGCTCCTGGAGATCAAGGGCCGGCAGACCGAGGCCGAGGTGGAACGGATCGTGCGGGAGGTCCGGGAGCAGAACATGACGTCCCGGGTCTTCGTCCAGAGCTTCGAGGTCCCGGCCCTGCGGCAGGTCCACGAGCTGGCGCCCGAGCTGCCGCTGGGTCTGCTGCGCGACAGCCTGGACGCCGATCCGGTCGCCGTCGCCCAGGACCTGCACCTGGCCGCGTACAACGTGTCGGACAGGGGTCTCTCCGCGCGTCCGGCGGCCCTCGACGAGCTGCACGCGGCGGGCGTCGCCGTGAACGTGTGGACGGTCGACAGCGCGGCCCGCTGGAAGGTCCTCGACGAGCTGGGCGTGGACGGCATCATCACCAACCGCCCGACGGAACTCACGGGCTGGGTCGCGGGCCGCCGGGCCTGAGGCCGGTCCGGCCGGGAAGGTCGCGGGCCGCCGGGCCTGAGACCGGTCCGGCCGGGAAGGTCGCGGGCCGTCAGGCCTGAGAGGCGTCCGGCCGGGATGGTCGCGGGCCGTCAGGCCTGAGACGCGTCCGGCCGGGGGACGGGCTTCGGGCCCGTCCCCCGTTCGCGTGCCCGTCAGGCCCGGCCGGCCGGTCCGGTGAGTTCGGTGAGCAGCTCGGGGTTGACCACGCGGAGGATCGTCGCGATGTCGGCGGGATCGGCCGCCGGCCACAGGACCGCCCTGGCCGCCCGGTACTTGGCGGCGAGCCGTTCCCGCTGGGCCGCGGGCAGGGCGGCGGCCCGGTCCGCGCGGCTGTTGTGCGCGTTGTCGGCGATCTTCACGAGGGTGGCCCCGGGGTCCTCGGTGATGCGGCGGAGCTTCTCCTCGTAGGGCGTGTCCGGGTGGTTGGTGACGGCTTCGACGAGGGCGACGACCGCGTCGGGGATCCCGGTGGCGCGCAGCCGTCCGGCCGTCCACCCGGTGTCCTCGATGACGTCGTGCAGGAGACCGGCCATGGCCAGGTGCGGGCCGAACGGTTCCAGGCCGGCGGCGACCGCGCGGACGTGGGCGACGTAGGGGACGCCGATCTTGTCGACCTGTCCGGCGTGCGCGCGGTCGGCCAGTGCGTCCACTTCGGCGAGCGTCTTCATGTGCCCCATCATCCCTGCCACACGGTGTTCACACGGAATCGGGAATGCCGGTCGCGGCGCGTCCCGTTGCCGGATGCATGACTCTTGGAGTGACGCTCAGTTCGACCTCCCGGCAGCTTCCGATCGACGACACGGTGCGGCTCGCGAGAGAGGCGTACGACGCGGGCCTGCACTCGGCGTGGTTCGGCCAGACCTTCGCGTACGACTCGCCCTCGCTCGCCGCGATCGTGGGGCGCGAGGTGCCCGGGCTCCAGGTGGGGACCTCGGCGATCCCGGTCTTCGGCCGCCATCCGCTGCTCGTCTCCAGCCAGGCGCAGACCGCCCAGGCCGCCACCGGCGGCCGCTACCACCTCGGGCTCGCCCTCGGCACCCGGCACCTGACGGAGACCGCGTTCGGCCTCCCGTACGAGCGGCCGATCGGGCTGCTGCGGGAGTTCCTCAGCGCGCTGCGGCCGCTCCTGGAGACGGGTGAGGCCGACTTCCACGGGGAGCTCCTGACGGCGACGACCCCGTACCCGGCGGCCGTTCCGGGGGCGCGGCCGCCGGTGCCGGTGCTCGTGGCCGCGATGGGCCCGCAGGCGCTGCGGGTCAGCGGTGAACTCGCCGACGGCATCCTGCCGTTCCTCGCGGGTCCGCGGGCGCTGGCCGAGCACATCGTCCCGGCGGTGACGGCCGCGGCCGAGGCGGCGGGCCGGCCGGCGCCGCGGATCGTGGCGCTCGTGCCGGGCGTGGTGACGGCGGACGCGGAGGGCATGCGGGAGAGGGCGGCGGAGGCGCACGCGCTGTACGAGCGGATCCCCTCGTACCAGCGGGTGATCGAGCTCTCGGGAGCCGAGCGGGCGGCCGAACTGGCCCTGATCGGGGACGAGGAGGCCGTCGCCGACGGGGTGCGGCGCTATCGCGAGGCGGGGGCGACGGAGGTGGTGTTCACGTCGACGGACCTGGGCGGCGAGGACGACCGCCGCCGGACCTGGAAGCTGCTCGGCGAGCTGGCGCGCGGCTGACCCGGGAGGGGACGCCGTGAGCCCGGCCTGATCGACAGGACGCCCCCTACGTCCTTCCGGCGCTCTGGGTCGCTTCCTCGGCCTGGAGCGCCTCCTCGCCCTCGGTGTCGAGGTGCGGCAGGATCCGGTCGAGCCAACGCGGGGTCCACCAGGCGTGCTTGCCGAGGAGGGTCATCACGGCGGGTACGAGCAGCAGGCGGACGACGGTGGCGTCGATGAGGACGCTGGCGGCGAGGCCGAGGCCGAGCATCTTGACGACGATGTTGTCGGAGACGATGAAGGCCGCGAAGACGCTGACCATGATGAGTGCGGCGCAGGTGATGACGCGGGCGGTGATCTCCAGGGCGTGGGCGACGCTGGCCTTCGAGTCCCCGGTGCGGAGCCAGGCCTCGCGGACGCGGGAGAGCAGGAAGATCTCGTAGTCCATGCTGAGGCCGAAGACGATGGCGAACATCATCATCGGGACGTAGCTCTCGATGGGCACCTTGCCGTTGACTCCGAGGGCGGGTCCGCCCCAGCCCCACTGGAAGACGGCCACGACGACGCCGTACGAGGCGGCGATGGAGAGCACGTTGAGGACGGCCGCCTTCACCGCGACCAGTACTCCGCGGAAGACGATGAGGATGACGAGGAAGGCGAGGCCCACCACGACGGCGATGATCAGCGGCAGTCGGCTGGAGACGATGTCCAGGAAGTCGACCTGGGCGGCCGTGTTCCCGGTGACGTAGGTCTGGGCGTCGGTGCCGGCCACCGCCTGCGGAAGGACGTCGTCGACCAGGTGGTTGGTCAGTTCGGTCGTCCTGCCGTCCTGGGGGGAGGCCACGGAGTAGGCGGTGCCGACGAGGACGTCTCCGTCGGAGGTGGTCTGGAGCGGGGTGATGTAGGCGGCGTCGGGGACACCCGTCAGGGCGTCCTTGAGTTTGGTGCCGAGGTCGGCCCGGTCGGCGGCCGGCACGGCCGACTGGTCGACGACCACCGTGAGCGGCCCGTTCGCGCCGGGGCCGAAGGCGGTGGAGATGAGGTCGTAGGCCCGCCGGTCGGTGAACGATTCGGGGTCGGCGCCGTCGCCGATGTGGCCGAGCTGGATGAACAGCAGGGGGAACGCCAGGACGAGGAGGACGAGGACGCCGCCGGTCAGGAACCACCAGGGGCGCTTCTCGACCCGTTGCGCGTACCGGTGCCAGGTGCCGTGCGCGGGCGCGCCGGGTTCGGCGTCGGTCTCGGCGACGGGTTTGCGGACGTGGTAGCGGTCGATGCGTCTGCCGACGAGTCCGAGCATGGCGGGGACGAGGGTGAGTGCGGCGATGACGGCGGTGACGACCGTGAAGGCGGCCGCGAGGCCGAGTTTGCCGATGAAGGTGACGCCGGAGACCCACAGGCCCGACAGGGCGATGATGACGGTGCAGCCCGAGACGAGGACGGCGCGGCCGCTGGTGGTGGTCGCGAGGGCGGCCGCGTCGGCGGGATCGTGGCCGTTCATGAGGTTCTGGCGGTGGCGGGTGATGAGGAACAGCGCGTAGTCGATGCCCACGCCAAGGCCGATCATGGTGGCCAGGGTGGGCGAGACGGTCCCGAAGGTGAAGGCGGCCGCCATCAGGCCGAGCAGCGCCAGCCCGCAGACCGCTCCGAGCAGTGCGGTGACCAGCGGCATGACGGCGCCGATCACGCTGCCGAAGCCGATGAGGAGGACGACGATCGCGACGGCGAATCCGATGGCCTCACTGCTGCGGTCGTCGGCCGTCGGGCGGGCGAGTTCGCCGAGCGAACCGCCGTACTCGACGTCGACGCCGGCGTCACGGAGGGGCTGTACGGCGGCGTCGACGCCGTTCAGGTAGTCGCTGCCCAGCGTCGAGGGGGCCACGCTGAAGCGGACGGTGATGTAGGCGGTCTTGCCGTCCGTGGAGAGCGGCCCCACGTTGGGCGTCCCGGCCGGGAGCGGGGGCGGTGTGGTCCCGGGCGGCGGGAGCGGGTTCTGCGCGCCGATGACGTCCGGGAGCTTCGCGAGGGCGGCGACGGCGGAGTTGACCGCGGACGCCTCCTGCGTGAGGGGTTTGGAGGGGTCGTTCAGGACGACCTGCGCGCTGTATCCGCCGGCGGCGGGATCGTGCGCCTTGAGGACGTCGAGTCCTTCGGCCGACTGCACTCCCGGGAGGGAGAAGTTGTCCTCGTACTCGCCGCCGACGGCCCGGTCGAGGACCTGGAGTCCCGCGACGGCCGCCAGCCAGAGGGCGATGACGATGATGAAGTGGCGGGCGCACCAGTGACCTGTGCGGTAGAGGACGCCTTTGCCGGCTGCTGGCCGGCCGTTGGCCGGGCTTCCTGCGTTCATGGCGTGGCCGTGTCCGGATAGGGAAGTCCCCGAGCGGTTCCGGCACCCGCTGCGCGCGGGCCTACGCCGTCCATGGTGCGCCTGCCGGGGCGCTCCGGCATCTCGGCGGTGGGGCGCCTCGGCGGCGGGCTCAGGTGAGCAGGTGGTCCGTGTGGGAGGCGCGGCGTGCGGCGGCGAGGAGCGCGTGGATGCGGGGGCCGGCCTGGTCCATGCCGGTGAGGGGGGTGGGGAACGGCAGCCGGGCGTCCCGGTCGTGGCCGGTGCGGTGTTCGAGGCGCAGGGTGACGCCGTACCGGTCCAGGGCGACGGGCAGGGCGCGGACCAGTTCCCGTGCGGGGCGCGGCCGGACGAGGCGGAGGAGCAGCGGGACGAGTTCGGCGTGGCGGTCGACGAGGTGGGTGAGCATGGTCGCCTCGGCCGTCGCCATCGGGTCGGGGTCGGTCGCCCGGATCTCGTCGAGGGTGACGTAGGTGCGTCCCTCGTCGTCCTCGAGGAGTGCCTGGCCGAACTCCACGCAGGTGCTGGTGGTGGCCTCCGAGGTGTACGGGGCGGAGAGCAGTCCCGTCAGGGTGACGCGGGCGCGGAGGCGCCGGCGGACGGGGGTGGGGGCGATGTCGGTGAGTTCGAGGCGGACGGGGATGCGGGCGGCGCGTCCGGCGGGGCAGTCCTCGGAGGGGTCGTGGAGGTGGAGGTGTCCCATCGGCCCGGTGCCGTCGAGGAGGTGGACCTCCTGGTGGACTCCGTCGGTGACGACGGTCATCGAGTGGGCGGCGGTCAGGATGGAGCGGACGCGTTCGGCGGGCGTGGGCCGCGCGGCGTGGGCGTTGAAGGGACGCATGCACGTACTCCCGGGGAGAAGGACGACGGAGGACAGGACTCAGGACATGGAGACTTAGGGAAGCCTAACCTAACTCATCTTCACGAAGAGAAGAAGGTCACAGTCGTACGCCCTCCTGCTCCTTTGTCGATCTCCCCTAGCATCCGAGCCATGACGGTCCTGCCTGACGACGGGCTCTCCCTGGCGTCCGAATTCCCAGACGCGCCACATGAGCAGTGGCAACACCTCGTGGCGGGTGTCCTGCGCAAGTCGGGCAAGGAGGTCTCCGGCGACGCCGCCGAGGACGCCCTGTCCACCCTCCTCGAGGACGGCCTCGACACGCGGCCCCTCTACACCGCGCGCGACTCCGCTCCCGACTCCGGCCTCCCCGGCTTCGCGCCCTTCGTGCGCGGCGGACGCCCCGAGGGCAACACCGTGGGCGGCTGGGACGTGCGCCAGCGGCACCTGACGGCCGACAACGAGGCCGTCCTCGCCGACCTGGAGAACGGCGTCACCTCCCTGTGGCTCGGCGTCGGCGGCAGCGGCATCCCGGTGTCCTCCCTCGACAGCGCCCTCGCCGGCGTCTACCTCGACCTCGCGCCCGTCGTCCTCGACGCGGGCGACGAGACGGCGGCGGCCGCCGAGCGGCTGCTGAAGCTGTACGAGGAGCGGGGCGTCGCCCCGGAGGCCGCCCGCGGCAACCTGGGCGCCGACCCGCTGGGCCACGAGGCCCGCACCGGCCGCCCGGCCTACGACCTGGCGTCCGTCGCCGGCCTCGCGCGCCGCTGCGCCGACGCGTACCCGGGCCTGCGGGCCCTGACCGTGGACGCCCTGCCGTACCACGAGGCCGGCGGCTCGGCCGCGCAGGAGCTCGGCTGCTCCCTCGCGACCGGCGTCGCCTACCTGCGCGGTCTCACCGAGGCCGGACTGAGCGTCGGCGAGGCCTGCGGGCAGCTGGAGTTCCGCTACGCGGCCACCGCCGACCAGTTCCTGACGATCGCGAAGCTGCGCGCCGCGCGCCGCCTGTGGGCCCGGGTCGCCGAGGCCTGCGGCGCCCCGGAGGCGGGCGCGCAGCGCCAGCACGCGGTGACCTCGCCGGTGATGATGACCCGCCGCGACCCGTGGGTGAACATGCTGCGCACCACCATCGCGACGCTCGCCGCCGGCGTCGGCGGCGCCGACAGCGTCACCGTGCTCCCCTTCGACGACGCGCTGGGCCTCCCGGACGCCTTCGCCCGCCGCATCGCCCGCAACACCTCCACCGTCCTCATCGAGGAGTCCCACCTGTCCCGGGTCATCGACCCGGCGGGCGGCTCCTGGTACGTGGAACGGCTCACCGACGAACTCGCGCACGCCGCCTGGGAGTTCTTCCGGACGATCGAGCGGGCCGGCGGCCAGGAGGGCGCGCTGCGCTCCGGCCTGGTCGGCGAGCGGCTCGCCGAGACCTGGGCGGCGCGGAGCAAGAAGCTCGCCACCCGCCGCGAACCCATCACCGGCGTCAGCGAGTTCCCGCACCTCGCGGAGAAGCCCGTCGACCGCGCGCCCGCGCCCGAGCCGCTCTCCGGCGGCCTCCCCCGCGTCCGGCGCGACGAGGCGTACGAGGCGCTGCGCGCCCGCTCCGACGCCCACCTCGCGGCGACCGGCGCCCGGCCCCGCGTCTACCTGGCCGCACTCGGCCCGGCGGCCGCGCACACGGCCCGGCTCACCTTCGCCGCCAACCTCTTCCAGGCGGGCGGCATCGAGGCCGTCACCGAGGGCACCTTCGAGGAGAGCGGCGCCCGCGAGGCCTGCCTCTGCTCCAGCGACGCGCTGTACGAGGAGCGGGCCGAGGCCGCCGCAGGGGAGCTGCGCGCGGCCGGGGCCGAGCACGTCCTCCTGGCCGGGCGCCCCGCGTCGTACACCGGCGTCGACTCGTACGTCTTCGCCGGCTGCGACGCCGTCGCCCTGCTCTCCACCGCCCTCGACCGCATGGGAGTGTCCTGATGTCCATCCCCGATTTCTCCGGGATCGAGCTCGGGGCACAGGCCGCCGACGGCGGGCCCGACGAATGGCGCGCGGCCGTCAAGAAGGCCGCGGGCGGTGACGACCTGCTGTGGGAGACCCCGGAGGGCATCGGCGTCAAGCCGCTCTACACCGGGCAGGACCTGGAGGGCCTGGACTTCCTGGACACCCTCCCGGGCATCGCCCCGTACCTGCGCGGCCCGTACCCGACGATGTACGTCAACCAGCCCTGGACGATCCGTCAGTACGCCGGTTTCTCCACGGCCGAGGAGTCGAACGCCTTCTACCGGCGCAACCTCGCCGCCGGCCAGAAGGGCCTGTCGGTCGCCTTCGACCTGCCCACCCACCGCGGCTACGACAGCGACCACCCGCGCGTCACCGGTGACGTCGGCATGGCCGGCGTGGCCATCGACTCCATCTACGACATGCGGCAGCTGTTCGACGGCATCCCGCTGGACAAGATGTCCGTGTCGATGACGATGAACGGCGCGGTCCTTCCGATCCTCGCGCTGTACATCGTGGCCGCCGAGGAGCAGGGCGTACCGCCCGAGAAGCTGGCCGGGACCATCCAGAACGACATCCTCAAGGAGTTCATGGTCCGCAACACGTACATCTACCCGCCCGGTCCCTCGATGCGGATCATCTCCGACATCTTCGCGTACACCTCGCAGCGGATGCCGCGCTACAACTCCATCTCCATCTCCGGCTACCACATCCAGGAGGCGGGAGCGACGGCCGACCTGGAGCTGGCGTACACCCTCGCGGACGGTGTCGAGTACATCCGCGCCGGGCGTGCGGCGGGCCTGGACGTGGACGCGTTCGCGCCGCGCCTGTCGTTCTTCTGGGCGATCGGCATGAACTTCTTCATGGAGATCGCCAAGCTGCGCGCGGCCCGGCTGCTCTGGGCCAAGCTGGTCAAGCAGTTCGACCCGCAGAACGCCAAGTCGCTCTCCCTGCGGACCCACTCGCAGACCTCCGGCTGGTCGCTGACCGCGCAGGACGTGTTCAACAACGTCACGCGGACCTGTGTGGAGGCGATGGCGGCCACCCAGGGCCACACCCAGTCGCTGCACACCAACGCCCTCGACGAGGCGCTCGCGCTGCCCACCGACTTCTCGGCCCGCATCGCCCGCAACACGCAGCTGCTCCTCCAGCAGGAGTCCGGCACCTGCCGGACGATCGACCCGTGGGGCGGCAGCGCGTACGTCGAGAAGCTCACCTACGACCTGGCCCGCCGCGCCTGGCAGCACATCCAGGAGGTCGAGCAGGCCGGCGGCATGGCCAAGGCCATCGACGCGGGCATCCCCAAGCTGCGCGTGGAGGAGGCCGCGGCCCGCACCCAGGCCCGGATCGACTCCGGCCGGCAGCCGGTGATCGGCGTCAACAAGTACCGGGTGGCGTCCGACGAGCAGATCGACGTCCTCAAGGTCGACAACTCCTCCGTCCGCGCCCAGCAGATCGAGAAGCTGCGGCGACTGCGCGAGGAGCGCGACGAGACCGCCTGCCGCGACGCGCTCGACGCGCTCACCCGCGCCGCCGGCGGCGAGGGCAACCTCCTGGAGCTCGCCGTCCGCGCGGCCCGCGCGAAGGCGACCGTCGGCGAGATCTCGGAAGCACTGGAGAAGGTGTACGGCCGCCACTCGGCGCAGATCCGTACGATCTCCGGTGTGTACCGCACCGAGACAGGCGAGTCCCCCTCCGTGGGGCGCACCCGGGCCCTGGTCGACGCCTTCGGCGAGGCCGAGGGGCGCCGGCCGCGCATCCTGGTCGCCAAGATGGGCCAGGACGGCCACGACCGCGGCCAGAAGGTGATCGCCACGGCCTTCGCCGACCTGGGCTTCGACGTGGACGTCGGCCCGCTGTTCCAGACCCCTGCCGAGGTGGCGCGTCAGGCCGTCGAGGCGGACGTGCACATCGTCGGGGTCTCGTCGCTGGCCGCGGGTCACCTGACCCTCGTGCCGGCGCTGCGGGAGGAGCTGGCGGCGGAGGGCCGCGAGGACATCATGATCGTGGTCGGCGGCGTCATCCCGCCGCAGGACGTGGCGACGCTCCTGGAGATGGGTGCGGCGGCCGTGTTCCCGCCGGGGACGGTGATCCCCGACGCGGCCCACGACCTGGTGACCCGGCTGGCGGCCGACCTCGGACACGAGCTGTGATCGGTCTCGACACGTATGTGAAGGGCGTGCTCGACGGGAAGCGGGCGGTGATCGCCCGCGCGATCACCCTCGTCGAGTCGACCCGCCCCCAGCACCGGGCCCTCGCGCAGGAGCTCCTCACCGAGCTCCTGCCGCACAGCGGCAAGGCCGTGCGGATCGGGATCAGCGGGGTGCCCGGGGTCGGCAAATCGACCTTCATCGACGCGTTCGGGACGATGCTGACCGGGCTCGGCCACCGGGTGGCGGTGCTCGCCGTCGACCCGTCGTCGACCCGTACGGGCGGCTCCATCCTCGGCGACAAGACCCGGATGGAGCGGCTCGCCGTCGACCCGGCGGCCTTCGTCCGCCCCTCCCCCAGCGCCGGCACGCTCGGCGGGGTCGCGAAGGCGACCCGCGAGTCGATGGTCGTGATGGAGGCCGCGGGGTACGACGTGGTGCTCGTGGAGACGGTGGGCGTCGGCCAGTCCGAGACCGCCGTCGCGAACATGGTCGACTCGTTCCTGCTGCTCACCCTGGCCCGTACCGGCGATCAGCTCCAGGGCATCAAGAAGGGCGTACTGGAGCTGGCCGACGTGGTCGCCGTCAACAAGGCGGACGGCCCGCACGAGCGCGACGCCCGCGCCGCCGCGCGTGAGCTGGCGGGCGCGCTGCGGCTCATGCACGGCGCCGACGCGGTCTGGACGCCGCCGGTCCTGAGCTGCAGCGCCCGGGAGTCGGCGGGCCTCGACGAAGTCTGGGACCGTCTGAAGCAGCACCGTGCGCTGCTCGACTCGACCGGCCGCCTCACGGCCAAGCGCCAGGACCAGCAGGTCGACTGGACGTGGACGATGGTCCGCGACGAGCTGCTGCGGCGGCTGAGCGCCGACCCGGCGGTCCAAAACGTGGCGCCCGCCCTGGAGCGGCGGGTCAGGGACGGCGAGCTGACGGCGACGCTGGCGGCGGAGGAGATCCTGCGGGCCTTCGGGGAACGCCGGGACTGAGGACCTCTCGTACGGACGCCTGATCGGGGTTTCCCGTCAGGCGTCCTTCTCCATGCCCGGGCGCCTGAACGGGGTTTCCCCTCAGGCGTCCTTCTCCATGCCCGGGCGCAGCCGCGCGAGCAGGGCGTACAGGGTGGCGCTGTCCTCCGCGCCGAGCGTGTCGAGGGCGCCGTGGGTCGCCTGCATCTCCTCGCGGACCCGCCGGATCACCTCGCGGCCCTCGTCGGTCGCCACGACGTTCTTCACGCGACGGTCGGAGGCGTCGGGCTCGCGGCGCACCAGGCCGCGCCCCTCCAGGCGGTCGATGATCCCGGTGACGTTCGACGCGTCGCAGACGAGCAGGGTGGCGAGGGCGCGCATCGGCAGCGGGCCGTTCAGCTGGGCGAGGACCTTGGCCTGCGTGGACGTCAGCCCGTGGTGGGCCGCGGCCGTGGCGAAGTCGCGCCACTGGGCCGTGCCGATGGCGGCGAGGAGCTCAAGCAACTGGAGCTTGGTGGGCGTCGTCTCGGGGGTCGTCGCGCTCATGGTTCGAGCGTACTCAGGATCCTTGACATTATCAATTGTTTACTTAAGGACCTCAAGCATTCACTTGACCTCCTCAAGTATCGGGGCCTACCGTCGTCGTATTACTTGATGACGTCAAACATCTACGACGTGAAGCACCGAGAAGGTCCCCACACATGAGTCACGAGACCACCCCGCCCGCCGCCGATCCCCGGCGCGAGACGCTCGTCGTCTTCGCGCTGAGCCTCGCCGCCATGGTCGTGTCGATGATGCAGACCCTGCCGGTCCCGATCCTCGGCCTCATCCGCGCCGACCTGGGCACCTCGGCCGCCAACGTCAGCTGGGTCACCACCGCCACCCTGCTCTCCGCCGCCGTCTTCACCCCGCTGCTCGGCCGCTTCGGCGACCAGCACGGCAAGAAGCCCACCCTCGTCGCCGTCCTCGGCGTCATGGTCGCCGGCTCCGTCGTCGCCGCCCTGGCGACCTCGCTCCCCCTGCTGATCCTCGGCCGCGTCCTCCAGGGCGCCGCCACCGCGATCTTCCCGCTGGCCCTGTCCGTGCTGCGCGAGGAGGTCCGCCCGCAGAAGCTGCCCGGCGCGATGTCCCTGGTCAGCGGCACCCTCGCCTTCGGCAGCGGTCTCGCGCTCGTCGCCACGGGCCTGCTCACCTCCGGCTCCGACGCCGACTACCGCAGCGCCTTCTGGATGGCCACCGGCTTCGCCGCGATCGCCCTGCTCGCCGTCGTGTTCCTGGTCCCCGCGACCCGCCACAAGACCGGCGGCCGCACCGACTTCCTCGGCGCGCTCACCCTCGGCGCCACCCTGCTGCTGCTCCTGCTGCCGATCTCGCAGGGCCACGAGTGGGGCTGGACCTCCGGCCGCACCCTGGGCAGCTTCGCCGCCGCGGCCGTCATGACCGTCGTCTGGGTGTTCACCGAGCTCAAGGTCCGCGAGCCGCTCGTCGACATGCGGATGTTCGTGCACCGGCCGGTCCTCATGGCCAACCTGGCCGGCATCCTCGTCGGCTTCGGCATGTTCGCGAACTTCCTGGGCGTCTCGTACCTCGTCCAGATGCCCGAGGCCCTCACCGGCTACGGCTTCGGCGCCTCGGTCCTGCGGGCCTCCGTCGAGTTCCTGCTGCCCGGTGCGATCGTCTCCCTGCTCGCCTCGCCGATCGGCGGCCGGCTCGTCCGCCACCGCGGCCCGCGCACGGCACTCACCCTGGCCGCCGGCCTCGGCGCCGTCGGCTTCGGCTGGCTCGCCCTCGACCACGGCCACACCGCCTCGGTGATCGGTGCCGGCGTGATCGTCGGCGCGGCCGTCAGCTTCGGCTACGCGGCCATGCCCGCCGTCATCATGGCGAGCGTCCCGCACCACCAGAGCGGCATCGCCAACGGCATCAACTCGATCTCCCGCTCCACCGGCAGCGCGGTCGGCAGCGCCGTGGTCACCACGATCCTGGCCTCGCAGACGATCGAGCACCTGCCCGCCGGCGTCCCGGCCCTGCCGGCCGAGTCCGGCTTCACCCTCACCTTCTGGATCGGCGCCGCCGCGTTCGCGCTGGTCGCGGTCATCGCCCGGTACGGCCTGCGGGCCGGCCAGGCGCCCCGTACCGAGCGGGTGAGCGCACCGGCCGCCGAGACCGCCGCGAAGGAGACGGCGGCGGCATGACGAGAGGGGCGGGGGCCGGTGCGCCCCCGGGCCCCCCGCCGACGGCGAGCCCGGGGGGGGGAA